>JAWVZC010000336.1:0-4803 GCA_033722415.1 Balneolaceae bacterium
ACGAAGCACTTTCCACCGGTGATAAACGGGCCATCAACAGGATGCAGTGGGAGTATGAGGAACTGGTTGATAAATTGGAGGACGAATCAACCAACACGCATCGGGTTATGAAACGATATGAAGAGATGCTGGAGATCCGCGCTCAACACCCGTCGTTTCACCCGGATGCCCCACAGGAAATCCTCGACCTTGGGGACAAGCTGTTTGGAATAAAACGGAGAGCACTTGACGGCAGCGAATCCATACTGGCGATCAGCAATGTTACATCTCAACCGGTGGAAATACACCGTAACAACCTGCAGATATCAGCACAGACCGGTACCATAACCGACGTTTTGGGCGGCCGGCAGCGCCTGCAGGAGAAAACTCTTGCCCTTGCCCCTTATGAAACAGTGTGGCTGTGCTACTGACGTCCCGGGGTGGGCTTCAATTTTCGCTGGGCGATATATGAGAGAAGCCAGATTGCCGCCCACCCCGCCGCGGTGTACCACCACGCACCGTATAATAGAACTCCGGTATTGATGGCGTAGAGCAGGTGCGGGAGCCAGTCGGGGGCCTCGGTCTGCGTTTTACGAATCAGCTGGAGGGCGCTGTCGCCCGCGATAACCACCACTTTCGCCAGGAGCATGATACCGGTGTACCCGATAATAACCCACCGCATCCAAGTGGTTTCTACAAATATCGCCGTTACGATAACGATTGTAACGATAAGGTCCACCAGTACATCCTTAAACCAGTTCATATCCGAGTATGGTCAAATCCCTTGTTCCAGATTCAGCGCGCATTTTATCCACTTTTTCGGCACTATTCAACCCTCATATGGGAACTGTATGGTTTAGAACGGATACAGATGTACGGCTCGGGATATTTTGCCGGATACCCCGAGAATTGTGCCACCGGTACGGCTAGCCCATCCTGTTTTTTCCGGGTTTACGGAAAATAAATGGTGGAGTTCGAACGCTAACGGGCGTTTTCACCGGTCACGGCCGAAGCTGAATCTCCTCAATCCAGAGCAGTTCGGATGCTTCCTTGCCGTAATCATTTCGCCGTGTAGAGCTCTTTAGTGACCACCCGTCTCCCGAGCTAACTTCGATCAGGTATCCTTTCATACTCACAATATGACCCTCCCGGATCTCCCAGATCTTCTTTTTAATCTGCGGGGTCGACGGGGCCAGGTGAATATTGGCGGTATGTTCTACCATCTTGTGTAGCGGAATGGGCGGATTGGTCATCTGCCAGTTGAAATAGCGATCGGTTTGTTTGATCAGAACTTCGTTCAGGTTACGCTCGTCAGACATCGGGCCCCAACCCACGACTACGTCCATCGGGGCAATATTTGCGAGCTTGTCGGAATAACGAGCCTTTGACAATACCCGCGCTTCCATATCAAATTTTGAAAGTATCCTGATCGTAAAATCCTTGTGCTTGGGATTCTTAATGGCGAAAGCCGGTTCCTGGGTGGGGGCGTTCGGGGCGACGACGCCCGGACCGTGAGTGATGGTGCGCTCGGTGAGATAAAGATACCCGCTGACAAATAGTATACCGATAAAGATGATGTGCTTTAACATATTCGTCCTCCGAATATTTACTTTTACTGTAGATGATAATATATGAGTGTTCAGGGGGGGATTCTGTTACAAATAACTAATAAACATGGTGTTGCCATTAAATTTTATTAAAAATCGACCTTCAGAGTTCAGTCTACCCCGTTTTCGGGGCTGATCGTACCGGTCGCATCGTTCCTTGCTCACATTTTGATGAAGAATGTTGTGGGGAAACCGCGTTTCTCTGATGTTTTTGTTCAACTTGTTTGAATAAGAATGCCTCTGTGATGATTCGGAATGGTACGGTCGATAAAATATCACGCGAAACTCGCTGATTAATTCGGGCCACATTCCGCATCTACCCGGCAATGATCTTCCGGTAGTGCTCTACGAGGAATTTCGTGGATAGTGAACGGGAAGCGAAACGGGTGCCACTTAGGCGGGACGAGGCCAGAGAAGGAAGGGCCGCCCCGTCAAACTGCGCCATGGATTTACCTACTATGCCGACCGCTGTTCACTGGATTTTGCTGCATACTTCCCTAAAATTCGACGCTGATGCCCGATCGGAAGTTCAGGCCGGCAGCGGGTTCGTAATACTTACCACCGAACGCATTGACGACCACGGATCCGTTATACCGGGTGTCAAACAAGTTGTTTACCGCCAGAAACGGTGTTGCCCGGACACTACTCCCGAGATCAAGACTGTTGTAGCTTATGCGGGTATTAACCACCCAGTAACTGTCGTTAAATGCCGAATTCAGGTTGTCTACGGCAAACTCACTGACGTGCTGAAGATCAGCGGTAACCCAGAAATTGCCGGGCCGCCAGTGCAGTACTCCCGAGATCCGGTGCTCCGGTACCCCCGGGACTTCTTTACCATCGAGTGCAACGCTATCGATCGTTGTTGCCTGGGTAAATTCGGCATCAGTCAGGTTGTAGGTGACTCCCGCCTGCAGGCTGGCAGAGATATCGTACTGAAGGTTGGCCTCAATGCCCTTGTGAACCGTTTCTCCCTGGTTTCGGTAGTAAGTGGGACCGTTGGCTTCAAGCTGGTAGGGGAACAGCAGGTCGGTAATCCACAGGTTGTACAGCGCAACATCGTAGGAAATGCGATCATTAAGAAACCCGCCCCGACTTCCCAGTTCAACACCTACTGTCTTTTCAGGTTCAATGTTCGGGTTGAAGCCGTTGCCGCCCCCGAGCCGGTTGACCAGTTCGGTAGTGGTGGGCGCCTCGAAACCTGTGCTTAAATTGCTGTAGAGTTCAACATTGGCCAACGTGTAATTGATGCCGATGCCCGGGCTGACAGACTGGAAATTGCGTGCCCCGGACTGCATGGGCGATCCCGCATCCGTATCAAACCGTATCCAGTCATACCGTATCGATCCCATAAGTTTCAAATCACGGGCTGAAAAGGTCGTGGTCAGGAACGCGGCATGGTTATAGACATTCTCAACCTGGTCGACCTGCACGGCCCCGCGTTGCGTATTGTCGTTATCGTACTCCATGCGGTCGTCGCTCTGTATCTTGGTTTCGGCCCCGACGTTGAATACCAGATTGGATAATTCCTTTTGGAGCGTCACTCGACCTCCTCCGGCGGTGCGGTCGAGGTCGATGATGGCGAAGGGCAGGGGATTCTCAAGATTCCGGAACAGCCCGTAGGCGGTGGCTTTCAGAAATCCGAAGTTATTTTGGTTTGAGAAGCTAATCCCGAGTTGTCCCTGGGAGATCTGTTTGCCGGCATCCAGGTTCTGAAATCCCTGGTTGGCCTGCGTGGGATCTTCCTGAGCCTGTTCGCGGGTTAATCCGCTCGGGTGTTCGGCCTGGGGCATGTTGGCGTACGCCCCGAAATATTCGATCCTGCTTTTCGGGGAAAGATCGATCGCCCCGGTAACACCGGCTCTGCCGATGCGAGATTCGCTGTGATCCCGGTAACCCTGCTGATCGAGATACGAGGCATACCCGCTGACGCCGTGGTTTCCAAATTTCTGGGTAAACTGGAAGTCGGTTTTCTTTAGCCCGTAGGATCCGACCATGCCACGTAGCATGAAGGGAGACTGGGTGTTTACCGGCGGACGGGTGTTAAGATAGAGCACCCCGCCGCTGCTATTGCCCCAAAACATGGATGATGGACCACGAATCAGCTCAGCGCGCCGGATGAACGCGGGATCGACAACAGTCAGCATCGCCTGGCCGTCCGCCATCGTGAGAGGTACGCCATCCATCACAACCTGGATGCCGCGTACCCCGAACTGTGCACGCCAACCGATGCCACGTACGGTTATACGCTCACCGAGGGCGTAGTTCTCCCGGTCGTTAATCCAGATTCCCGGGACCTGATCGAACATGTCATCCATGGTAACCGGGGCTTTGTGTGTCAGTTCGCCGGTGCTGTTGCGCAGCATGCTCAGCGAAAAGGGTGGTGCGTCTGAACTGATGGCTGAATGAGTGGCCCGTACCTCAATCTCCTCAAGCGAAGCCCGCAGGGTGTCGGTTGTCGATTCCTGGTCTTGCGCAAGTCCAAGTCCTGTGAACAGGAACAGTGCAGAAACCACTGACACTATCTTTAAATACAAGCTCTCCGGGTTAGTCAACAAGTTGGTCACCATATCCGTAACCTGTTTATAATTTTGAAGTTAAGATGCTTTTTCCAGGGAAAAATCAATATTTGACAACGATTTTCAGGGTGTTACATTGGAGCTACCTGTAGATATCTTACGACGGAGCCATAATAACACATTACGATGGCAGAAAATTCTGATAAAACCACGATACTGATCGTTGACGATTCAGCACAGAATGTACGGTTATTATCCCATGTTTTAAAAAAAGAGGGGTACGAAATTCAAACAACCCCGGGTGGAAGGGAAGCTATTGAAAAGGTGGAAGAATGGACGCCGGATATCATTCTGCTCGATATCGTGATGCCCGGGCTGGACGGGTACGAGGTTTGTGAACGACTCAAGAACAGGGAAAAAACGGCCTCCATACCGATCATATTTCTCAGTGCGCTCTCTGAAACCGACTCGAAAGTAAAGGGATTTGAGGTTGGCGGGGTCGATTACATTACAAAACCGTTCCAGCGGGAAGAAGTACTGGCCCGCATCGACCTGCATGTGCGGCTGCGGCAGCTTCAGCAAACCCTCAAAGAGAAAATTGACGCCCTGGAAGAGCGGGAACAGCGGTTGAATACCCTGAACAAGCGCAAGGATGAATTAATGCGGATACTAAGCCACGATATCCGGAATCCGGTAACCGG
>JAWVZC010000337.1:0-4749 GCA_033722415.1 Balneolaceae bacterium
ACGACGGTACCGAGGCTGGACAGCGGGGACTGGAGCTGGCACTGAAGCTGGCGCAGATCAATGGCAACCAGTTGTTGATTCTGGGAGTGTCCAATCGATCTCACTCCGTCAAGAACCGCAGCCGCGAAATCGAGGAGATGGTGCAGAAAGCCAATATTTCGGCCCGGCTTCACCTTATCGACCGGAATATATTACTTCATACCACACGCCTGCTGAACCAGGTGCGGGGAAGCCTGCTCATTATCCCGAAAAACCAGCCGCTGCTGAAGGAGGAGTGGGCCGGAAAAATGTTTAAAATGGCCAAGTGCCCGCTGCTGTTGATGAACTGAACCCCGCCCCCCTGATGATCCCATCCGGTTCCCTGCGGAACAACATCTGGTAAGGGATTCCCTCCATTCTTCGTAAACCGGCTGACCAACCGGAACCTTTCAGCCGTCGGCGATGGCCACGGCTTCAATTTCAACCAGCATATCGGGATCGATAAGACGGCTTACTTCGACCATGCTTGTAGCGGGTTTGATGTTTCCGAAATAGAGGCCGTGGGCACGTCCAATTTCTTTCCACTGATCTATATTCACCACATAGATACGGGTTCTCACCACATCCTCCAGCGTCGAATCCATTTTTTTCAGGGCCAGTTCGATATTGTCAAGTATCTGAATGGTCTGCCGGTAGGGATCTTCCCTGCCGATCACCTCCCCGTCCCGGTTGGTTGCCGTGGTTCCGCTAACATAGATGTGATTGCCTTTCCTGACGGCCCGGGAATACCCGACTTCCGGCTCCCACTTCGTACCCGATGCGTAGTTTACTCGTTCCATCGCCTCGCCTGTTAGTAACAGTTACCAAATGATTCTGGACAAAGGGGAATAGTCCCCCGGTTGCCACTTGCCCATAAAACACAAAATTACAGAAATATGACCAGTAATACAGCAACTGCTAATTTTTCCGCTTCTGAAGGTCCATCAGGTCGCTCTCCTCGGACGCTTTTTTTCGCTGTTTTTTATAAAAGTTGAGCAGCCGGGGATCCTTGATAATATCATCCCGCGTTATCTTTTTCTTCAGGTAAAGCCCGTTGAAACTGGTACAGCGGCTGAGTCCGACATACAGCTGACCGTTGACAAACGCCCCCCGCCCCAAATCGAGCAGCACCTGGTCGAACGTAAGTCCCTGGCTTTTATGGATCGTCATGGCCCAGGCCAGTTTTACTGGATACTGAATAAAGGTGCCTTTCACCTCCTCTTCCACCCTGTTTCGCCTCTTGTTGTAGGTATACCGGATATTGTGCCAGGTAACCTTTTCCAGTTCGTGGGTTTCACCGTTCTCAAGCCGAACAACGACGGAATCCTTCTCCAGGCGGGCGATCTTGGCGATGGTTCCATTTACCCAGCGACGCCCCTCGAGATCGTTTTTGATAAAAATCACCTGGGCTCCCTCTTTCAACTCCAGCACCTGGTCGGTGGGGAACCGGTCTTTGGGGAACTCCCCCTCAATTTCGGCATGGTACCGGTGAGAAGGTTGATCGATCAGCTCCAGTCTACGGTTATTTTCGTGATTCGCCACCCGGTTGGTGGTGGTCAGCGTCACCACATAGTCCTCTTTGCCGGGCAGGTAGTCCGGTGCATACCGCTTGTTCAGTTCTTCAAGGTGGCGCTGGTCTACAAGTCCCGTGCGTACCCGGTTCAGTAGGTGTACAAAAGCACTGTCCTCCTGCCGGTACACCTTGAACAGTTCAACGAAATCAAAATCGGCCTCCCCGAAAACGGGCGCATCAAAAAAATATTCCGAACGGTAGGTATTGGAGAAGATATCCTGCTCCACCGGATCGTTCTGCACAACGGGCGGCAGCTGAAAAATATCCCCGAAAAACACAAGCTGCTTTCCACCGAACGGCAGGTGCGTATTGCCGGTATTGACCCGCAGTGAGTAGTCGATTGCCTGGAATATATCCGACCGGAGCATCGACAGCTCATCGATGATAATCATATCCACATTGGTCAGCAGGCGCTCCCGCTTGCTGCCGGACCGGAACTCCCGGATCGAGTCATCGCCGGGCAAAAGCGGCTTAAACGGGAAGAGGAAGAGTGAATGGAGAGTAACGCCGCCCACGTTAATCGCTGCAATTCCGGAAAAAGCCGTCACGATTGCGCTTTTGATCGAATTCTCGGCCAGGTAATGCAGGAAAGTCGACTTCCCGGTGCCCGCTTTCCCGGTAATGATGAAATTCTCTCGTGATCCGTTTATCCGTTGGAATAGCGCTTCCAGGAAGGGATCATTCGGGTACTGGTCAGGTAATTTTATGCGGGGATTGTGGTTGCTCATAACGTCGTGGGTACCGGATTCCCAGTTTTACTGATTATGGAACTTACTAAAACTGACAGAAGATTAAACACGAAATTAAGTGGTGCCCGGCGAACGTTGTGCGGTAAGGTTCGTTATTGCATTTTTTAGAATTTGTAATTTGGAGTTCGTCATTTGTCTAGCCCCGGATTATATCGAGATAAATATTTTTCGCTTGTAGAGAAAATAGGTCATATACCACATCATCCAGAGAACAATAAGCGAGGTTATTACATCGATCCAGGCACCCGGCAGCGCGATTGCCCCAAGTGGCCCTTTTGTAAACACCTCCACCATGTCGTAAAACCAGTCGACCCCGCCGAGCTCACTGAACAGGTAGATAAACAGCGGGTTCATCCCGACCCCGGCTAAAACGCGACCGGTATCCGTGGATATTTTTTTCACATCGAACAGGTAGAAAGAACCTGCCAGTACCAGCAGGCACCATCCGCCGGACACGATGGTAAATGATGTGGTGGCAATACGCTTGATGATCGGGGTGACCGGATCCAGGGCGTATCCCATGACAACCAGCCCGATTCCGAATATAAGCAGCTTCTTTATCTTTTCGGTCGTTTCGCGATTACTGATAAGCAGCTGGCCGGCAATAACTCCCCAGATCGTGTGGGCCGCCGTGGGAATGGCGTTGACAGCCACCCAGTGTCCCCCGCTGAGCTTGCCCATCAGCAGCAGGTCCATCCACGCCCCGAAATTTTTATCCGGGGTGAAGGGCTGGCTGAACCCGTCTACCGACCAGAGGCGGTAGAGCAGTTCGGTGAGTACCAGCAGACCGACCGAGAAACCGATCTGGAATTTCCAGCTTTTTCGCATGATCAGGAATGCGAGCAGATAGGTAAAGGAGAGCTGTGACAAAACATTCCAGAGTTCGAAAACCAGTTCCCCCGCGTAGATGCAGTGAAGCGTCAATCCCAGGGCAAGCAGTACGAATGATCGGTAAACGGCATGCTGAAAGGTGGTTCCCCAAGAATCGCCTCGTGCCCAGCGTTTCCCAAACGATATCGGCATTGCCACCCCCACAATAAACATGAAAAACGGCTGTACCAGATCCCAAAAGCGCAGCCCGTTCCACGGGTGATGATGAAACTGGGTTCCTATGGTACTGATAATGGTCCCCTCAAAATAGGGTTCCACTACGGCGAACCAGAGGCCGGCCCCCTCGGCAACCAACAGAAACATGGTAATTCCCCGGTAAAAGTCGAGTGAGAGCAGGCGTCCGTATTTATCCAGCAGCGACTGGTCGATCTTCTCCATGCAATCCATCCCCTTTTTATTCAATGTCCCGTGATTCCCGGTGAATATAGCGATCACAACCTGGAAAAGATAGCAGGGAGCGGTTTTGGCCCGCATAAATTACGGCGATTGCTGTGTTCCATTGCCCATAAAGTAAAACCTGTACCAATTGACCGGCTACCGGTCAACACCAGCACAGCCCGGCTCACAACTAACGGTGGAAACGCTGGCTGACGAACCGGAGCACTTCCGGGAGGGCCGTTCGCCAGTATTCCCAGCCGTGTCCCCCGTCCCGAACGCGGAATTCATGGGCCACCTCCTTCTCCAGCATGACGCTGTGCAGCTCCATATTGCCCTCGATCAGGAAATCGTCATCGCCGCAATCGATATAGAAATCGACCGTATTGAGGGTCTCCGCATTGCCGTTCCTGATCAGGTCGATCACCGAATTGTCCCGGTTATGCTTGGTCAGGCGCTCGTTACCCCGGAGCCCTTTCCCGAATGGCGCCCCGAATGTACGATCCCAGTTATCCTGCGGCATATTCACTACCGACTCCTCGGTCAGCACGCCGGCACTGAGCGGTGCGGCGGCCGAGAAGAGGCCGGGGTGTTTCAGCGCCATAATCAGGGTGCCGTACCCGCCCATCGACAGACCAGCGACGGCGCGGAACTCCTTTTCCCCGCGAACCCGGTATTCCGATTCCATTGCGGGTATAAATTCTTCGATGAAAAAGTCCTCGTACCTCGTGGTGCCGTCACGACTGTTAACATACCAGCTAACACCGGCGTCTGGCATGATAATAATCATGGAGGAGATCTCCACGTCATCGGTATGCCGGTCGGCAATTTTCTTGACCTGGCCGAACTGGATCCACGCCGTCTCGTCATCGGTATAGCCGTGCAGCAGATACAGAACGGGGTAGCTGCGGTTGGTCTCTTCATATCCGGGCGGGAGATAGACGCTGTAGGCGACCTCCTTCCCGAGGATTTCACTTTCAAGGGATAAACTCTCCCGGATGACCCCGTGCCCCTGCTGTCCTCGAACATCAACAGAAACCACCAGTAAAAGTATAGCGAATACCGCTCCCGCTTTTTCCATAATGCCAAATTTGTTTTCGGTTCTGGTTGATAACGTGCATTCTTTACTCTCCCACAAATCGA
>JAWVZC010000338.1:0-4734 GCA_033722415.1 Balneolaceae bacterium
ACCTCCGGCCTCCAGGGCGGGGAGCACGTGGTGACTGAGAATGCCTACCAGGTAAAACTGGCTTCACTCTCATCCGAAGCACCAACCCACGGGCACACGCACTAAACCGGTTTAAAGTACAGGGTCTCAAAAATCCTTTGCGAAACTCTGTGCTTCTCTGTGCACCTCCGTGTAATAACAAACTAATCGTTTTAAAAGTAATGAACATATGTTAGACGCAATCATCAAAGGATCCCTCAGGCACCGGCTGGTCGTAGTAGTGACCTCCATCGTTCTGTTTTTTGCCGGCGCGTACGTGGTCATAAACATGCCCGTAGATGTTTTTCCCGACCTGACGGCACCCACCGTGACAGTGATGACCGAAGCGCACGGTATGGCGCCTGAGGAGGTGGAACAGCTGGTAACCCTGCCCATTGAAACGGCTACCAACGGGGCCAGTGGGGTACGCCGGGTGCGTTCGGCGACCTCCAAAGGGTTTTCCATTGTTTGGGTGGAATTTGAGTGGGGCACCGACATCTACCAGGCCCGTCAGATTGTGAACGAAAAACTTTCGCTGGTGAGCAGCCGCCTGCCCGAGGAGGTTCCTCCGCCCGTGATGGCTCCCATCACATCCATCATGGGGGAAATCATGCTGGTGAGCGTGGAGAGCGACCGCCACTCCGAGCTGGATGTGCGCACTACAGCCGACTGGGAGATACGGCGGCGTCTGCTGGCCAATCCTGGGGTGGCTCAGGTAGTGCCCATTGGCGGAGGAATGAAGCAGTACCAGGTGCGGGTGGATCCCGAGAAGCTGCACGCCTACAACGTGACCCTCGACCAGGTTATGGAGGCGGCTGAAACATCCAACCGGAACTTTTCGGGTGGTTTCTTCCAGGAGTACAGCCAGCAATATACCATTCGCGGAATCGGAAGGGCCCACTCCCTCGCTGACATCCAGCAATCGGTGGTTACGGTTCGCAACAACCAACCTATTACGATCGGGGATATCGCCGAGGTGACTATTGATGCCGCCCAAAAGATCGGGGATGCCTCGGTCAATGCGAATCCGGCGGTGATAATATCCATCAAAAAACAGCCGGATACCAATACCCTGGATCTGACGCAGCGAGTAGATGAAACGCTGGCGCAAATTGAGCAGAACCTGCCCGAAGGATATACCATCAACACTCATATTTTCCGGCAGGCCGACTTTATCAATCTGGCCATCGATAACGTAATCGAAGCCCTGCGCGACGGGGCCATCCTGGTAGTAATCATCCTGTTCCTGTTTCTGGCCATTATCCGCACGACAGTCATTTCACTTGCGGCCATACCGCTGGCGCTGATTACCTCCGTATTTGTGCTCGAGTTTTTTGATATCACCATCAACACTATGACTCTGGGCGGGATGGCCATTGCCATCGGGGTGATCGTAGATGATGCGATCATCGACGTAGAAAACGTCTTCAGGCGGCTACGGGAGAATGCCAAGCTGCCGGAGGCGGAGCAAAAGTCGGCTATGCAGGTGGTCTTTGAAGGTTCCAAGGAGATACGGACCTCCATCATCAACGCCACGCTGATTATTATGATCGTCTTTATTCCGCTCTTCTTCTTGAGCGGGCTGCAGGGACGCATGCTGAAACCGCTGGGACTCTCTTACATCGTCTCCATTGGGGCCTCCCTGATCATCGCCATGACCGTGACGCCGGTGCTTTGTTACTACCTGCTGCCCGGACAGGCGAAAAAAGGCAAGCTCGAAGAGAGCTGGTTTACCGGAAAACTCAAATCCGGTTATAACAGGGTACTCAACGGCGTGCTGCATTTTAAGAAGAGTGTATTGACCGCCACGTTAGTGCTATTTTTGGGTACACTGATTATGGTACCTTACCTGGGCAGTTCATTCTTACCGGAGTTCAATGAAGGCACGCTGGTGATCAGCGCAGTCACCATACCCGGCACCGGGCTGGATGAATCCAATGAGATTGGACAGCGTATTGAACGGATTTTACTCGATCACCCGGCAGTAACAAGTACGGCACGCCGGACCGGCCGCGCGGAACTCTCCGAACATGCACAGGGTGTCAACGCCTCTGAAATCAATGCTGACCTGGATATCCCCGAGGGCAGAAGCAAGGAAGAGGTGCTTGAAGAGCTGCGGACGGATTTAAATGTGGTATCCGGGACCAATATCACGATCGGGCAGCCACTCGGCCACCGCATTGACCACATGCTCTCGGGAACGCGGGCAAACATAGCCGTCAAGATTTTCGGATCCGACCTGTACAGACTGAGAACCCTGGCCGAAGAGGTGCGCGGACAAATGGAGAGCGTGCAGGGCGTTGTTGACCTCTCCGTAGAGCAGCAGCAGAACGTACCGCAAATTCAGATTCGTCCCGACCGCAGGGCACTGGCACGCTATGGCATGAGTATCGGCGATCTGGCTGAAAAAATAGACGTTGCCTTTGCAGGCGAAACAGTCTCGCAGATCATCGAAGGCGACCGGCTCTTTGACCTGCTGGTCCGCTACGACGAGGAGCATCGCGGCAGTATTCAGGCAGTACAACAAGCAGATCTAACCCTCGATGATGGGACCATCGTTCCGCTTGCAGAGCTGGCAAGTATCCAATCGCGCAGCGGTCCGAATACCATCAGCCGTGAGAATGTGCAGCGTAAAATCGTAGTCTCGGCCAACGTGGCGGGGCGCGACCTGCGCGGTACCGTGAATGCCATAAGTGCCAATATCTCTGAGAATATCAACTTCCCACAAGGATATTTTGTGGAATACGGGGGGCAATTTGAAAGCCAGGCGCAGGCGACACGAACCATCTCTCTGCTGAGTATTGTGGCGATTTTACTCATCTACCTGCTCTTGTACCTGGAGTTCGGCTCCCTAAAAACCGCCCTGCTGGTGATGGTGAATCTGCCCTTTGCCCTGATCGGCGGAATATTCATCGTATGGTTTACCAGTGGGATTGTATCTATTGCTTCGCTCGTTGGATTTATCACGCTCTTCGGTATTGCCACCCGAAACGGAATACTGATTGTTTCGCACTACCAGTACCTGCGATGGGAGGAAGGTAAAGCCTTTATGCAGGCCATCCGACAGGGCGCGATGGAGCGGCTCAATCCGATATTGATGACGGCTCTCACCGCTGGCCTGGCGCTTATACCATTGGCACTTGCCGCCGGTGAACCGGGCAATGAGATACAGTCGCCCATGGCCCAAGTGATACTGGGTGGTCTCATCAGTTCTACTGTGCTTAACATGATTGTCATTCCGGCGCTGCTGGCACAATTTGAGAGCAGTGAAGCAAAAATGGGTTAAAGATTGGTTTAAAATGGGATAGGTATGGAATAACAGGCGCCATTCTAATGATTTACGCCGTGGTCACATATCCTTTAATTGGGGAAAGATAGAGGATGGGAATTCTTTCCATGCCCTGCTTAGTGTAGCATCTTACCCAGCCAACATTTTGACATTTGCATGTTTCAAAGGTAAGGAAAATGCAAATAAAAAAGCCGCTAACTCCTGTGAGATAGCGGCTTAACTTGTTGCGATCCGGAAGGGACTCGAACCCTCGACCTCCTGCGTGACAGGCAGGCGTTCTAACCAACTGAACTACCGGACCATATGAGAAAAATTCCAAGACTCAAACGTCAAATACCAAACAAATCTCAATTGATAAATACTGAAAATTTGTGACAGGGACCCGTTTGAATCAGAGCACCAAATATAACCACCTTCCCACTCATATGTCAAGGAATAATTGAACCTTTTTTATTTCTATTAATTATGAAATTCGAATTTACTTAGTCGGGGAAAAATGTTATTTAGCGATCGTTATGTATCAACAGACTTTTATAGAAATATCGTACGACATCAGTGTGGAGGTCAAGCCGCTGTACCTGGAAGAGGAATCAAGTCCGGTAGCGGGTAAACACGTCTTTGCTTACTTCATAACCATACGGAATATGAGCAATCAACCCGTGCAGCTGTTGCAGCGGCACTGGGAGATCAGCGATTCCATCGGGGAGCAATACAATGTAGACGGCGACGGGGTCATCGGAAAACAACCGGTAATTGAACCCAACGGCGAGCACAGCTACAACAGTTTTTGCGTTTTGAAGTCTTATAAAGGCAGTATGAAGGGCTACTACCTGATGGAGCGGGAAGACGGTACCGATATCAAGGTGAGGATTCCGGAGTTTCGACTGGTTTCTCACATGCTGAATTGATTATTGCCCTACATAAGCTTTATTAAACTTTCGGAAGCTTAGTAAAGCTGTTGTGAATTATAGGGTATAAAAAAAGGAGGACCGTAAGTATCAGTTACGGCCCTCTGTCGGGATGGTGATGGGATGTATGTTAGGGATACATATTCTTAACTGTTTAATGCCGATTCTATTGCACTAAGCAGTTCATCACTCTGAGGTTTCACTTTGCTTCTAAATCGGTGTATCAAATTTCCTTCTCTGTCAATCAGAAACTTCTCAAAATTCCACTTTATTTCACCGCTGAATTCAGCTCCTTCGCTTTTTGTGAGGTAATCGAATAGCGGGTGAATATCATCTCCTTTTACCGAAACCTTGGAAAACATCGGGAATCCTACATCGAAGTTCACCCTACAAAACTGTTTAATCTCCTCGTCCGTTCCCGGTTCCTGTCCTCCAAAATTATTGGCCGGAAAACCCATAACTACCAGGCCCCGATCTTTGTATTCCTCATAAATAGCCTGAAGGCCTTCGTACTGCGGG
>JAWVZC010000339.1:0-4698 GCA_033722415.1 Balneolaceae bacterium
AATTCAGGATGTCTTGTTAAATTCCGGGCAAAATTAGGTTTTCAAACCGAAATAATATCAAAATTTATCAGGAAATGAGTGCCTACAACACCTTTAAGGACCAGATTCACGAAATCCTGGAGCGAGCCGACGAAAAAGGTTCAGTCAGCTTTTATGTTGATATTTTCATTATCACCCTGATCATACTGAATGTAGCTGCGGTTATTCTTTCCACCGTGGGATGGATCGAGCAGGCTTACGGAATCTACCTGGAATATTTTGAACTCTTTTCGGTCGCTGTTTTCAGCATAGAATATGCGGGGCGGGTCTGGTCTGTCACCTCAGACAGTCGTTACGCCGGGATAATCTCCGGTCGATTCCGGTATATGATATCCCCGCTGGCCCTTATCGATCTGTTTGCAATTTTACCGTTCTACCTGCCGATGTTCTTCGCAGTGGACCTGCGCTTTATCCGGGCATTGCGATTGATGCGGCTGCTGCGCCTGCTGAAACTCGGGCGCTACTCCGAATCGGTCCGCACCCTGGGGCGTGTTATTGAGAATAAAAAGGAGCAGCTGATCAGCACGCTGATAGCCCTGCTCATTATGCTTACGGTAGCATCAAGCCTGATGTACTATGCGGAGCACCAGGCCCAGCCCGATCAGTTTTCAAGTATTCCGGCCGCCATGTGGTGGGGTATTGCGACACTGACGACCGTGGGATACGGCGATATCTACCCGGTAACCACGCTGGGTAAAATGCTGGGTACGGTGGTGGCACTGCTGGGAATCGGGATTTTCGCCCTGCCGGCTGGGATCATCGCATCGGGGTTTGAGTCGGAAATCAAGCACTCCGCTGAAAACAGGTCGCGCTGCCCGAACTGCGGGTATGAGCTGGGCGAATGAGCAGCAACATGAATTAAAGTTTTGTAATATTAATGAATTGGTGAGTTGTAACACCCTTTTAGATAATGGTTACCCGGTAAAACTTATACCTGTCTATGGGTCGCTTATTTGTTACATTGCCAAATACTGCATCAATGGCCAAAAATGGTAACTGCAATCACATGATTCCATGAGTTTTCCCGATCCTTTTTACCGCTGGCGTCCCCATCCCTGGCACGGACTTGAAACGGGGACAGAGGCCCCTGAAATTGTCAACGCGTTTATTGAAATCACCCCGTTTGACCTCGTAAAATATGAAGTGGACAAAACCACCGGGTATCTCCGGGTCGATCGCCCGCAGCAAAGCTCCTCGCTGCCGCCCTCGCTCTACGGGTTTATTCCGCGTACTTACTGCGGCAGTCGTGTGGGCGGGCTGTCTTCTCATACCGACAAAGGCGACCGCGATCCACTCGATATCTGCGTGCTCAGCGAGCGACCGATCGATCGGTCCGAGGTTATCCTGACGGCCCGCGTGGTGGGCGGTATCCACATGATCGACCAGGGAGAGGCGGACGACAAAATCATTGCCGTACTCAACAACGACAAATTCTGGAAAGAGGCACGGGATATCCCCGACCTGCCGGAGAACATCATCGAACGGCTGCGCCACTATTTTGCCACCTACAAACTGGTACAGGGCAAGGATGTCAACGTTACGGTAGAGGATGTCTACGACCGCGAAAAGGCGCACAAGGTCATAACCGCCGCCATGGAGGATTATGAACAGGCATTCGGCAGTTGACAGGTGATAGATTACGGATTACGGAAGGTACTTACCTGTGCAGGAAATTACATCCTCGATTCTCGACCAGCCATTTCTGAAACAAACACCTGGCAGCCAACATCAATCTTTTATGGAAGCACAATCACGATTCAAAACTCACCGCTCTTGACTAATAATACCGCTCCCCTTTCAGACCCCAGTATTTGATCAGGATATAGCCCACAATCATGCCCCCAAGGTGTGCAAAGTGGGCAACGCCGGTTGCCGTGCCCATAACGCCGTTGATCAGTTCCAGTCCTCCGAAAATGGCTACAAAATACTTGGCTTTAATCGGTATGGGCGGGAACAGCAACATAATGGGGCGTTCCGGAAACATCATGCCAAAGGCCAGCAGAATTCCGTATACCGCACCGGAGGCGCCGCCGGTGGGGGCTCCTCCCCCTCCAATAAACATCTGAAGAATGGCAGCGCCGATGCCGGTAAGAAAATAGTACCATACAAACCGACGGGTCCCCCAGTAGTTCTCGATCGCCTGTCCGAACATCCAAAGGGCAAACAGGTTCATAAAGATATGCCCAAACCCGCCGTGAAGAAACATGTAGGAAATCAGCTGCCACGGTTCAAACATGCCGGACCCAATCGGCCACAACGCCCCGTACCGAAACAGAAATTCACCCACAACGGGGGTTCCCAATCCCACGAAAAACAAACCGTTGATAATCAGCAGGTGTTTCACGGCGGGGGGAAAGATAGAAAACGTGGTGTTCGGACTATAGTTGTCGGAATAATAACTCAAAATAAGTCAGCTTAATTTTGTTGAAAGAGCCTGCAGGAACAGTTTATACTGTTCAGCCGTAATAAAGCAGAATCGAATCAGTATTGAAAATAATTCTGCCCAATATACCGCATTCCGCTCAAAAGTTGAACCGAACCTTGGTTAACGTTGCTTCCCTTTAATTATGCGGGAGCTACATCAAACTCCTTGCCGGCAAGTTCGGAATTTTCAACCCGATGGTCACTCTCAATTTTCCCGTCCCGCAGGCGAATGATACGGCGGGCGTGATTGGCAATATCATCCTCGTGTGTGACCAGCAGAATGGTGTTGCCCATGCGATAGAGTTCTTCGAACAGGTGCATGATCTCCCGGCCGGTTTTCGTATCAAGGTTGCCGGTCGGTTCATCGGCCAGCAATATGGAGGGATTGTTGACCAGGGCCCGTGCTATGGCTACGCGCTGCCGCTGACCGCCGGACAGCTCATTCGGTTTGTGATCGATTCGATCGCCAAGACCCACCCGCGTTAACGTTTTTGCAGCACGCTCGCGCCGTTCTGAGGCTTTTATCCCGGAATATATCAGCGGAAGTTCAACGTTTGCCAGGCAATCTGTTCGAGGTAGCAGGTTAAACGTCTGAAAGACGAAACCGATCTCCCGGTTGCGCACCTCTGCCAGCTCGGCATCCTCGAGCTTGCTCACATCCTGGTTATTCAGTATGTATGTTCCGGACGTGGGGGTATCCAGGCAGCCGATAAGATTCATCAGCGTGGATTTACCCGAGCCCGACGGACCCATAATGGCAATGTATTCATTCTCCTTCACATCGAAGGTAACTCCGTCGAGTGCGCGCACCTCGTTGCTACCCATCAGGTAGATTTTGGTGAGGTCGGAAATTTCAATTATTGATCGTTTCATATTTGTTCAGTTTCTCGCAAATCGTTGAAATTGATTGTTATCCACTGTTAACCGGTCCCCGTCTTTGAGATCCCGGGAGAGCACCCGGTAGCTACCCACCACAATCTCATCACCTGCTGACACCCCGGAAAGGATCTGTATGTGGGTATTGTCACTAATCCCGGTTTCCACCTCGTTACGATGTACTACGCCGTCATCAACCTTGAATACCACTTTGCGGAGGTCTTCTTCCGGAATGATGGAACCGGCGCCGGTTGATACCGTATCCTGTTCCACTGCCTTATCTGCTTTTGTGGTGTCCCGTGCGAAATCCCGGACGGTTACCGCCTGGATTGGCACAGATACCGCTTTAAACACCGTTTCTGTTTCGATATCCACCGTAGCCGACATGCCCGGTTTAAAACTGGGTATAACGTCGGCACCGGGATTCTCCCGTGCAGTTTTTTGAACGATCTCCCCACCGCCTGCCATATCCAGGTTGTGCGGGGTTATTACCCTGATCTTTACCTCGTAGTTGGTAACCTGTTCGTTGGTGCCCGCGCCCGTAATCTCGGCAGAATTGGCAATTTCGGTTACAATGCCCGCGTAGATGCGTTCCGGGTAGGCATCTACCTCGATATTTGCGGTATCACCGGTAGCTACGTTCACTATGTCGTTCTCATTTACCTGTACAACCACCTCCATCTGGTCCATTTTGGCAATACGCATCAGCTCGGTACCGGTCATCTGTGTCTGGCCGAGTACCCGTTCTCCGATCTCTACGGACAGATCGCTGATGGTACCATCGCACGGCGAGCGAATCGTAGTTTTGGCCATCTCCTCCCTGGCCTGTTGCAGCTGGGCCTCAACGCTTTGCACCTGATACTCCGCGGCTTTCAAATTGGCTTTTTGCACCTCATAGGCGGTTTTGGCTTTGATGAATTCAGCTTCGGAAACCGCCTCCCGTTGGTAAAGCTGCTGCTGTTGGCTGAAGGTCGATTCCGCCTCCAGGAGGTTCGCCCGGACCTGTTCCAGTCGGGCTTTTTGGGTTAATAATGAGGCGTTAATCTCCTCAATGCGTGCTTCATAAATATCGGGGCGGATACGTAGCAGCAGGTCCCCTTTTTGCACGTAATCGCCCTCGTTGACCGGCAGTTCGATGATTTCGCCGGACACCTCCGGACACAAAATAACCTCAACT
Source organism: Balneolaceae bacterium (assembly GCA_033722415.1). GTDB lineage: Bacteria > Bacteroidota > Rhodothermia > Balneolales > Balneolaceae > JAMQKA01. The sequence continues at coordinate 4,517 of JAWVZC010000339.1, forward strand.
TCCGGCTGTATCTTCCCGGAGGCGGATACAATCTGGGTGATCGTTTTCAGTTTCGCTTTTGCCGTTTCTACGGTCTTACCGCTGTCACTGCCACCCAGCCAGCCCATCGACTTGGCCAGTACGGCTCCCAGTCCGAATACCACGATAAAAATACCGCCGATCAGGAGAAGTCGTCTCGTCGG
>JAWVZC010000340.1:0-4692 GCA_033722415.1 Balneolaceae bacterium
CCGAACATCAGCAGGGCCACGAGTATAGCCCCGCCCTGGTAAATGCTGAGCAGCCACTCTTTGATGGCAAAAGAATTTCGCACCAGCCAATACGAGAATATAAGCAAGAGCGGTGCCCCGGCATAAATCAACGGAAACTGGGCAAAAACAGGTTTAGATTCCCGAATCAGCAGGGCCAGCCCGCATAAGAGCAGCGAAATACTGATGTAGGACGCAAGTTCAACATACATTGAAAGATCAACGGCCACCTCATTACCGGCCAGCACGGTTTCAGTGATAATACCGCCCTGCCCCAGCGCAAAAAACAGTACCGAAACGGTGTAGCATAGGTGTTTCAGGCTCTCGAGCCGGTAGGCGAGCTGCCCGGTTCTCGCGGTCAGGTAAGCACCGATAATCAGCAAAAGAAGTGCATCCCAGTCCATGGGCAACCCTTTCTATTCTGTTTGGGACTGCTCTTCGGGAGAAGAGTATTTCTGTGACCGCTGCCGTATCTCCCGCCGGGATTCTTTTTCCTGGTTAAAGACCATGACCAGGTCGGCAATATCCTTGAGCTTGCCGCGCTCAAAACGGATCATACTTTGGGCAAAATCGAACAGTATCAGTTCTCTTTTACCATTGTAAATGCCTGTTTCCCAGTCAATTAGCGGAATGTTATCAATTAAATTTACTAGGCCGGCACGATGTTTTGCAATTTTTCGCAGAACGTTCTGGATATCCTTTGCTTTCTCTTCATCGAGTTCAAAGGTTTCCTCAAAGTGTTCGTATTCATCCAGTTTTGTCGGTCGGTTACTTTGGAATGCATCCTCGATGACCGGCCGGTAGTAGGAAAGCTGGGCATGATCGATAAGCAGTAACATTTCTGCTATCGACTCACCACCCGGGGGTGTTTCGGTATAAGGGACCTCCTCGATAACATATTGCAACGCCTCTGCCTCATCCTGCAGGTAGGATGCATCTTCAACAAGCTGATTCAACTGATCCTGGGTGACTTCTTCCCTGGTATGTTCTGCCATATGATGGAAATGAACTAGCTGTTATCGAGCCCAGTCTGATGATGCTGTTACGTTATCATTTTCCCGCTGCTGCTCCAGCATCTCAACAAGTGACAGTCCCGTATTGAATTCCCGGTCCCGGTCTCGTACTGAGTGAATATTATTTTCTTCCTGAAAATCCCAAAATTTTCCGAATTGTCGGTTCTTGTATTCACGGAGAAAATCCAGCCGTTCTTTCAGGTCCTCTTTGGGCACCAGCAGCCGTTCCTTGTCATAGATCGCCTCTTCCCGTGATTCAAATACGATGTCGTAATCTTTGCTCATCACAATCGCCTCTTCCGGGCAAACCTCCTCGCAATACCCGCAGTAGATACATCGCAGCATGTTTATTTCAAACATTTCCGGATACCGCTCTTTGGGATCATCACTGTCCTCGTTGGCCTGCATGCTGATGGCCAGCGGCGGACATGCCCGGGCGCACAGCCCGCAGGCAACACATCGTTCTTTACCGTTATCCTCAACAAGTACCGGTCGTCCCCGAAATATGGCGGGCGGATCCCACTTCTCCTCCGGGTAGTTCAAGGTTACTGTAGGCTGGAACATCTGCTTCAGAGAATACCACAACGCCTTGAATATTTCGGGCAGGTAGAGGTTTTCCAGGAATGAAAACTCCCGTTCCCGATCAAATTCCTCGTTCAGGGCATTGGCTACCGGTTGCTCAAGATTTTGTGGCTGCGACATCGACTGCTCTGTGTGGTGTTACGGTTTGAAACGATCTAAAATAAACGATTCACATATTCTGTTCAACGGGAATATCTCATTTCTGTTTGAAAGTAAGCGTAATCGGAACGCCTGTAAAGCCGTATTCTTCCCGTATCTTGTTCTCTATAAACCGACGGTAGTTGGCCGGGAGTTCCGCCGGCAGATTCATAAAAAACTTGAAGACCGGCGGATTCGATTTTACCTGGGTGCCGTATTTAATTTTCAGCCGTACTCCCCTTTTGATCGGCAGTGGGCGCTCCTTCAGTATTCGTTCCAGGAAGTCATTAAATTCGGGAGTGGGGATTGTGCGTTTTCGCTCTTCGAGAACCCTGTCGGCAACATCGATTACCCGGTGTATTCGTTTCCTGTTTAGGGCCGACATTGAAACAATCGGTATCCACCGCAGGTTGGGGATGCGGTCGTAAATATAGTCTTCAAATTCTTTCAGCAGGTTTGTCGTCTTTTCGGGCACCAGGTCCCACTTGTTCAGTACCAGAACGATCCCCTTGTTCAGATCCTCGGCCTGGTAGAGAATATGCTTGTCCTGCGACTCAAAACCCTGCATGGCATCAACAAGAAGGATGGCCACATCACACTCTCGTATGGCGCGTTCGGTGCGTACCGTGCTGTAAAACTCGATATTCTCCTTGACGTTTTTCTTTTTGCGGAGACCCGCCGTATCCACAAGGATATACTCCTTCTCATTGTAGATCAGCCTGCTGTTGATGGAGTCGCGGGTGGTACCGGGGATGTCGGTGACGATGCTGCGCTCGTCATTGAGCAGGGCATTTACGAAACTGCTTTTCCCCACGTTTGGCCGGCCGATTATGGCCAGTTTCGGGATTTCGGTCTCTTCCTCCTCGGTCTCTTCCGGGAGCAGTTCCACCAGCCGGTCCAGCAGTTCCCCGGTTCCCGTGCCGTTTACCGACGATACCGGGAACAGTTCTTCAAACCCGAGGGCATAAAACTCGGTGGCATTAAGCTTGCGCTCTTCGTTGTCGGCCTTGTTGGCCACCAGCAGCACCGGTTTCTCCTGCTGTCTGAGCAGGGTAGCCACCGACTGATCCAGGCTGGTGATCCCGGCTTCCACATCAACGACAAACAGAATCACATCCGACTCCTCGATCGCTATATGTACCTGTTCACGCACGCCGGCCGTAATCTTGTCCGATTCATCAGGCAGGTACCCGCCGGTGTCGATGAGGGTAAACCGGCGCCCGTTCCAGTCGCTCTGGCCGTAGTGTCGATCCCGCGTAACGCCGTACTCGTCATCGACAATAGCTTTCCTGGCACCGACCAGGCGATTAAACAGCGTAGATTTGCCTACATTCGGACGTCCAACTATGGAAACAACAGGATACATAATCTGTATTTTACAGGAATTTTCGATAAAATTAAGAGCGATGAAAATAACGAAATAACGACTGAAAACAGATTCTTATTTATGCTGCAAACCTTCTACAACAATTTTGGGTTACTGGGCTCACTCGCCATTGCATTTGGTGGGTTCCTGTTTACGATTTTCTGGATTTCAGGGATAGCGGGCATTTGCGAGTCGGAAACTACGCGTTTTAAAACGGCCAAAATGGTGCTTTCCGTGTTCTTTCCTCCCTATCCGTTTATATGGATTATTGCGGATATGTACCGTCAGAGCAAACGAATGAAAGAGAGCTGAAAATTATGGCTGACCGCCAGGACCAGGCGTTCGCGAGGCAGCGACAATCGGATATCTATATCGGGGGAGTAAGCGGGCGCAAACCCGTGGTGCCGGTAAACCCGGAGGAACTCAGGCAGGCAGCTAAAAAAAGACTCAGCAGGCAGGCATTTGCCTACCTTGCGGGTGGCGCCGGATCTGAAACAACCGTTCGCGGGAATCAAACCGCCTTTGACCGCTGGCACATTGTACCGCGGATGCTGCGGGATGCCTCCCGGGTAGACACTTCGGTTACCCTGTTCGGGTACGAGTACCCGGTCCCCTTTATGCTGGCACCGATCGGGGTGCTTGAACTCTTCCATGCCGATGCCGACCTGGCCGTCGCCCAAGCCGCCGCTGCGGAAGGCATTCCGATGATCTTTTCCAGCCAGGCATCGGTCCCGATGGAAGCATGTGCCGCTGCCATGGGAAACAGTCCCCGCTGGTTCCAGCTGTACTGGAGTATTTCGGACGAGCTGACCGAAAGTTTTGTCCGGCGAGCAGAAGATACCGGCTGCCAGGCGATTGTTCTTACGCTGGACACCACCCGGCTCGGATGGCGTACACAGGACCTGGACCTGGCCTATCTCCCCTTCCTGGAGGCACGCGGGATTGCACAATATACCAGTGACCCGGTTTTCAGGTCGTTGATGAAAGAGCACGGGGATGAAGATCCCGGGCGGAACAAGAAGATTACCCCCTCTACCCTCAGGACACTGTATCGGATGAGTCGAAATTACCCCGGATCTACCCTTAAAAACCTGTTCTCCGGCAAACCGATGCGCGCGGTACGAACGTTTATCCGGACCTACTCCCGTCCCGCCCTGAACTGGAATGATCTTACCACTTTGCGACATCTTACCGACCTGCCCATTCTGCTGAAGGGTATGTTACACCCTGATGACGCACAAAAAGCGGTATCAGCGGGGATAGACGGTATCATTGTTTCCAATCACGGGGGCAGGCAGGTTGACGGGGCCATTCCGGCGATCAGCGCACTGCCGGGTATTGCAGAAACGGTAGCCGGGCGGATACCGGTGCTGTTCGACAGCGGTATACGTACCGGTTCCCATGTCATAAAAGCGCTGGCACTTGGGGCGGATGCCGTACTGCTGGGCCGTCCTTATGTTTATGGGCTGTCTGTAGCCGGCAGCGAAGGCGTTCGGGCAGTCATTCGTAACCTGAGAGCGGATCTGGAACTGAATATGGGGCTTTCAGGCATAAAATCAAATAAAGAAATAGCCC
>JAWVZC010000341.1:0-4658 GCA_033722415.1 Balneolaceae bacterium
GTGTCATTAGGGGTGAGAAAATCCACGAAATTCCTTTCATCACAAAATACCGGATCAGCTGTTGAGGATGGGCCTGCATTATCATCCGGATCATAATTCCTGAATATCTGCACATGCAGTACCGAAGGGTACGAAATTTCATCTATATTGTTGCCGGCTCTGTGCAAACAATCGGGATATCAGTTCGTGCGTACCGATCCCTATCTGCGCTCAAAAAAATGATGATGAATGTTCCATTACACCCTTTTCATCGGACCGGCATAAAAAAGGTAGGATAACGGTAGTATATGTACGATGATCGGTGATGCGGTGCCCGCACCTGATCCATCGATCGGCTTTATCAGCTTTTCTTTGCTTCTTTGGCGAACGATTCGAATACCATCGTCAGATCTTCCGCGATCTCATCTTTGGTGCGCCCTTCAATGCGGTGGCGCGGAATCATCGCTTTGATTTCCCCGTCCTTGAAATACGCAAATGCGGGAGATGAGGGCGGATATTCGCTGAAATACTCACGGGCGCGGGCCGTGGCTTCCTTGTCTTGTCCGGCGAAAACGGTGACCATATGGTCGGGCTTGCTCTTGCTGTTGCCCAACGCAATTTTTACGCCGGGCCGCGCATTGCCGGCCGCACAACCGCATACCGAGTTGATGACCATCAGCATGGTGCCTTCGTCATATTCATCCATTGCGCGGTCTACATCTTCAGGAGTGGTCAGTTCCTCTATTCCCAACTCAGTTAGTTCTTCCCGCATCCACGAGGTGTCGGGCCCTACTCCAAATCCGAATTGCATGGTATTCTCTGTTCTTGGTTAAAAATGTTTGTTGCAGTTCGTTAAATATAAAAAATAATAAAAAGAGGTGCGACGTGTGGAATCGACACGCCGCACAAATTTTCGTTATCCAAGTCGACTATGAATTGCTACAACGGTGCATCAGGTAGCGTCATTGTAGTACTCGTCAACTTGATCCCAGTTAACGATATTCCAGAAATTGTTGACGTAATCTCCGCGCCGGTTCTGATAGTTCAGATAGTAGGCGTGCTCCCAAACGTCGATTCCGAGGATCGGCGTCAGGCCGTCCATATAGGGGCTGTTCTGATTGGGAGTGGAGAGCACTTCCAGTCCCCCGCCGTCGTTCACACAGAGCCATCCCCATCCGGAACCGAATCGGCCGGTCGCGGCGCTGGAGAACTCTTCTTTGAAGTCGCCAAACCCGCCGAAGGCATCATCGATGGCACCGGCAACCGCCCCGGAAGGTTCGCCGCCGCCGTTGGGTGAGAGTACGGTCCAGAAGAGGCTGTGGTTGGCATAGCCTCCACCGTTGTTGATGACGGCCTGTCGTTTGGCCTCCGGCACTTCGCCGATACGCCGCAGAACCTCTTCGATGGGAAGATCGGCAAAGTCGTGGCCTTTCAGTGCGGCGTTAAGCTTGTCGGTGTATCCCTGATGGTGCTTGGTGTGATGAATCCTCATCGTTTGCTCGTCGATGTTGGGCTCGAGCGCATCGTAATCATATGGTAGGTCGGGAAGTTCAAAAGCCATAATAATGTTATTTTTTATTTAACGGTTAATTTGAGTTAGATTCCGGACAGTTAAAAATGTATCCCTAAATCCGTACGTTTTTAGCCGAGCTATCTTGCCCCTATAAAATCAATATCGACGGTAAATTCGTTCCAATCCCCGGATGGCAAGATCGTGATAAGCGGTTACAGCATTGATACAACTTTTCTGCTATTTTAATGTAAAATTTTTACCACAGACCAGTTAAAAGGAACCCAATGTCTCGAGAATACGACGTAATTATCATTGGCAGCGGACCCTCCGGTTTCTCCTGCGCCATGCAGAGCACAAAATTTGACAAAAAAGCCCTTGTGATCGAAGCGCACGACAAATTCCTTGGCGGCACCTGGATCAATACGGGAACGGTTCCCAGCAAAGCCTTGCGCGAGTCCGCAAATACCATCATGAAATTTGACAGCCAGTTCGGGGAAAAGGATGAAAGGAAACCGTACGAGCGCTACCGGATGGAAGACCTGCTTCAGTACAAAAATGAGGTGCTCGAACAGGAGAACAAAAAGGTAAAGCACGATCTCATTAAAAATGAAGTGGATGTCGCACGCGGGTACGGTCGTATCGTTGACGAGCACACGGTTGAGGTGGAAACCCCGATCGGTACCAAGGAACAATACACCGGCAAATTTATACTGATCAGCACCGGTAGCAGCCCCATGCAGCCGGTAGGATTTGAAGTCGATCACGACAAGGTGCTCGACTACCAATCGATATTCGAGCTGACCCATATTCCCAAGCGGCTGGCAATCATTGGTATCGGGGTGAACGCGTTAGAATACGCTACCACATTTGCCGCTCTGGGCTCCCGGGTAACCATGCTCAGCACAGAGGAGGAGCATCTCATGTTTCTGGATCACGAAATAAAGGCCAGGCTGAATGAGACGCTGAACGATCAGGGCATTACCGTGAAGAAGGGGGTCAGGGTAGAGGAAGTGGACTACAACCCGATCCGGACCTGCGTGGAAGTTCGGTTCCGCAAGATGGGCGACGGCAACGGCGACGGCCGGCTGCAGGTGCTGGAAACCGAACACGCCCTCTATATGGGCGGAAGCAAGCCGAACACCGACGATATCGGACTGGACACCATCGGCCTGGAAACCGATGAAAACGGATACCTGGTGGTTGATGAAGGATTTAAATCGAAAATTGACAGCATTTACGCAGCGGGAGACGTGATCGGTTTTCCCCGCCTTGCGTCCGCATCCTTTTCACAGGGACGCCTGGCGGCATGCAACATGTTCGGCATTCCGGCCAGGGATATCCCCGAACAGATTCCTTTCGGTATCTATACGCTTCCGGAAATATCCTACATCGGCCTCACGGAGCAGGAGGCCAGAGAGAAGGAGATGGATGTGACGGTGGGCCGCGCCTACTTCAGGAATATCGCCAAGGCGGATATGATGGGCAATCCGGAAGGAATTCTTAAGCTGGTGTTTCATACCAAGACATTCAAGCTGCTGGGAATTCACATCATCGGTGAGCAGGCCTGCAACCTGATTCACCCGGGCCAGGCCGTAATGTCGTTCGACGGGGATATCCGCTACTTTATCCGCAACGTAATGAACTATCCGACGCTCAGCGAGGCCTATAGAATTGCTGCATTCAATGGGGTGAACCGAGTATTTAAGGCCGGGGTTAAATACAAAAAGATACTGGAAGACCGGCAGTAGTCGGCGGCTGCGCCGGGTCCCTTGCGCTTCTGATATCGGCATTCAACCTCTTATTAATTTGAAGATCTATAATTATATTCAACTGGCCTTTCGGTATGGGAGAGGCGAAAAATAAACGATTGCGTCATGAAGGACTCTGCGTTCAGGAAAATGAAGTTAATGCTGATCGCCGCTTTTCTGGTCAATGCCCTGCTTGTCAGCACGCATAAAGGGGAGTTCTGGCCCTTCAGCATCTTCCCGATGTTCTCCCAGGCCGGCAATCCGTGGTCGAGAGGGGTCGTCGAGCGGGTTGAAAACCGGGAACGGCCCGATCTGTGGGAAACAAAACCGCTGCAGCGCATCAGCGACCGCGTCGTCGCCCTGAGTGAATACGGCATCGACAACATCGACTACGCCAACTTTATTTCGAAAACGGAAGAGTGGAATCCGAAACGAATCCGGGCACTCAGGGCTCTATTTCAGATTGAACGGAGAGAGAACGAGATGTGGCTTGCCACCCGCGTCAAAGGTCACCTAACTGAAAGCGACTCGGTGGTCGTGGAAGCGATCCCGATGTTTCTGCTGACCCCGGATACCACCTACAAAAATCCGAATCTGTTCAAGTAACCTGCACATGGCCGGGAGTAAACTGGATACCATAATCTCCAACCTGTTTGAACCGGAAGCCCCTGGAACACCCGGTACCGCCATCTACTACGCCATCTTCGAACTGTTTACCGCCATCTATTCCATTATATACGCCTGGGAATGGGGCGTATATATCCTTCGAATCAGCGATGTGGTGCTGCCGCTGGGTCTGGCCCAGTATATCGATGTCGAAATCTTTTTTGGCTCCTCCCTTCCCCTGATCATTGCCGCACTGATCACTGTTTGCGTTGCCGCCGCCTGCTTCTTTCGAAAGGCACGATGGATGTATGCCCCTGCGTTTCTGATGCTTCATCTGCAATATGTGACCCGTTTCAGCCTCGGGGAGATACCGCACAGCTCGAACCTGGTCGGCTTCTGCCTGCTGGGCTTTGCCCTCGGAGGATTGTTTCTGGACGACAGAAAGCGATCGCGTCATTTCGCCATGGGATTCACCATCTTCTTTCTGGGCCTGGGATACACCACGGCCGCCGCATCCAAACTGATCGCCACCGGCATCACCTGGGTCGACGGCAATCATCTCTGGCTCTGGATTGCCGAAAAAGGAACGGATGTGCTTTCCAACCAGGGCTCGTTCCGGTACAACTGGGTTCAGGAAATTGTGCTGCAAAGCAGGACCGCGGCCACGGTGTTTCTTTCCATAGGGCTGCTGACCGAAGCGCTGGCCTTCCTGATGTGGTGGAAACGGTTTCGCGTCTATCTCTTCATCGGGGTGATAGGATTGCACATGGGTATCTATTTCACCATGAATATCCTTTTCCTCTCGTATACGA
>JAWVZC010000342.1:0-4650 GCA_033722415.1 Balneolaceae bacterium
CCGGTCTGCCTGATATCCCGCAGTTTTATGGTGTCGTAGGATCCGTACCAGCGCCAGGTTTGCTCAAATTTCATAATCAGGTGTTTCTTGGTTCAGCTTTCTTCCCGAATTGTCTGGACAAGTTCCACGGTATTCCGGACGTGTTCTTCCAGCCCGTCGAAATCCCGGTTTGCCAGGTGTTCTTTTGTAATCAGGTCAGACCCCATCCCAACACAGGTCGCCCCGGCATTAAACCAGGCGGAAAGGTTTTCCCGTGTAGCCTTGACCCCGCCGGTCGGCATCAGGCTGGTCCAGGGACAGGGCGCAGTCACAGCCTTGATGAATCCTGGTCCCAGCTGGCTGCCGGGAAATATTTTTACGATTTCTGCACCCAGCTCCTCGGCACGGGATATTTCGGTGAGGGTACCGCATCCCGGCGACCAAAGCACCTTGCGACGGTTGCACACCCTGGCGATATCCTCTTTCAGCATGGGAGATACAATGAAGTTGGCTCCCAACTGCAGGTAGATGGAGGCCGTTCCCGCGTCGATCACCGAGCCGACGCCCATGACCAGGTCGGGACATTCCTGTTCGGCGAACTTGTTCAGCTCACCGAATATTTCGTGGGCATAATCGCCCCGGTTGGTGAACTCCAGCAGGCGAGCTCCTCCCCGGTAGCAGGCCTTAAGCACGTTTTTGCTTAGTTCCACATCATCATGATAAAATAGCGGCACCAGTCCGTTCGATTTCATCGTGGATGCCACGTGTATTCTGGAAAATCGAGCCATATGGTTTAATTGTTCAAAGTTACAAATAGCAAATTAGTATACCGGTTTATCCTCAGGGCTAGCCCTGGTTCATCAATGGGCGATTTGTAATTCTGGAAATTGGAATTTACCGGGATACCCGCCCGGAGGCATCCCCGCCCATCAGCTTTTCCACCTCTTCTACGGTAGCCAGGTTGGCGTCGCCATAGATGGTATGCTTCAGGCAGGAGGCTGCCACGGCAAAATCGAGCGCCTTCTGGTCATCGCCTTCAAAGGTAAGCAGCCCGTAGATCAGTCCCGCCATGAACGAATCGCCTCCACCTACGCGGTCCACAATATGCGTGATGTCGTAGGTGTCGGTATCGAGGAACTCCTCCCCGTTGTAGAGCACGCCGGACCAGGTATTGTGGGAAGCGCTGATGGAGCCCCGCAGGGTGGTGATGATTTTCTTTGACTTTGGGAACTGCTCATAAAGCTGCTCGCACACCGAGCGGTAGGCTTCCGATTCTACGGTATTGCCCTGTGTGACGTCCACGTCTTCCGGGTGAATGCCGAAGTGTTTCTCGGCGTCTTCTTCATTCCCCAGGATGATGTCGCAGCCTGCCACCAGGTCGGGCATGATATCGCCGGGCTGCTTGCCGTAGTTCCAGAGCTTGGCGCGGTAGTTCAGGTCGGTGGAGACGGTCAGCCCCAGGTCACTGGCTGCCTGTATCGCCTCTTTGGTGGCATCGGCGGCCCCCTGGGAGATCGCCGGGGTGATGCCGGTCCAGTGGAACCAGCCGGCCCCGTCAAATACCTTCTCCCAGTCGATCATGCCCTTCTCAATGGTGGATATGGCCGAGTGGGCCCGGTCGTAGACTACCTTACTGCCGCGGCTGACCGCCCCGGTCTCCAGGAAATAGATGCCGAGGCGTTCCCCGCCCCAGACAATGTTGTCGGTTTTGACCCCGCGCTTGCGAAGCTCACCCTCGGCGCAGCGACCGAGATCGTTGTCCGGCAGCCGGGTCACAAATTCGGCCGGGACCCCGAAATTGGCCAGTGAAGAGGCCACGTTCGATTCGCCGCCGCCGTACACCACGTCAAAGGAATCGGCTTGAGAAAACCGAAGGTATCCCGGCGGTGAGAGCCTGAGCATAATTTCGCCAAACGTTACTACTTTCTTCATGATCGTAACCCCTTGTCGGTTTAAAATTCGAAATATGATTTTGCGTTGTGGTAGCAGATATCGGAAACGATTTTACCCGCCCATTCGATGTCATCCGGGAGTTCCCCGTTTTCGATATCCTGCCCGATAAGATTGCAGAGTACCCGCCGGAAATACTCATGGCGCGGGTAGGAGAGAAAACTGCGGGAATCGGTCAGCATGCCGATAAAGCAGCTCAGCAGACCCATATTTGATAAAACGTTCAGCTGGTCTTCGATCCCGTCCTTCTGGTCCAGGAACCACCATGCCGAACCAAACTGCATTTTTCCGCGTGTGGAACCGTCATTGAAATTGCCGGTCATGGTAGCAAATACCGCATTGTCACTGGGATTCAGGTTGTAGAGAACGGTTTTGGGGAGCTGCCGGGTGCGGTCCAGTTCATTAAAAAAGCGAGCCATGCTTTCGGCCTGCGGGTAGTCACCGATCGAATCAAAGCCGGTATCGGGACCCAGTTTCTCCATCATTCGGTCGCTGTTGTTGCGCAGGGCTCCCAGGTGAAACTGCTGGACCCAGCCTTTTTGATCGTACCGTCGAGACAGCTCTAGCAGGATAACATACCGCAGTGACCGCGCCTCCGCCACACTCAGCGTTTCCCCGCTGCGTACGGATTCAAAAAGGGTCTCCGCCTCTTTTTTACCGATCGGTTCACTATGCAGGGTGGTAATCCCGTGGTCCGAGAGGCAACATCCGTGTTCGTCAAAAAAGTCGATCCGGTCGTAGAGAGCTTCCAGCAGGTCGTCGAGCCCGCGGATATTTATTCCCGTAACGAGCTCTAGTTTATTGAGATATTCGTTGTACCCCCCGGGATCTGAGAAATTATAGGCTGCATCGGGACGGAACGCCGGGTACACCTCGATTTCAACATCGTCATCCCCGGCAATGGTTCGATGATGTTCCAGCGAATCCACCGGGTCATCGGTGGTACAGATCACCTCCACATCCATTCTCCTGATCAGGTTGCGGGTGCTGTACTCGGGGGTTTTCAGCTTTTCATTGCAGGTATAATAAATTTCATCGGCCGTTTCCGGACCCAGCAGCTGATCAACATCGAAATACCGCTTGAGCTCCAGGTGCGTCCAGTGGTGCAAAGGATTGCGCAAAGTAAACGGGACCGTTTCCGCCCACTTGCGAAACTTCTTTTGGTAGCCGGCGTCTCCTGTTATATACTGTTCATCAATTCCGAGGGTGCGCATGGCCCGCCACTTGTAGTGGTCGCCCTCCAGCCATACTTCGCCAAGATCATTAAATTGGCGATCGTTGGCGATATCGGCCGGTGAAAGGTGACAGTGGTAATCGATGATCGGCTGGTCCGCGGCAAAATGATGGTAAAGGGTTTGGGCAGGTTTGTTTTGCAGAAGGAAATCGTCTGTTATATAATTACCCATCGTGAATATCGGTGCCTCGTTGGTCGCTATAATTTAATGTGTGGCAATTAACTAAAGATGTTCTTTTAATGCAAAAGAGTGGGATGAATTTTAAAGAAAAATGGTAAACGGATTTTAAAATGATTATTTGTTGATGATGGGGTTCTTTACAAGAACCTGACCGGATGATGGGAACAGGGTGTTCGGGATATACCGGTGGAAAACGGACCATCATTAAAAACATATCGGGCTATGATGATTGATTAACATACTCTCAATTACCGGTCATGTACTCCTGATCGGCTGTTTAGCTAACACAAGTAAACAATAACCAGGTAACCAATAATTTGATACGGGATGAAACTTTCAAAGTACTCTTTCGGAACCGGAGATCGTTTTGCGCGGGAGGGTTACGCCCAGCTTAGTGCAATCGTTGAAGCAAAAAAACGGGGTGTCCATATTACCCCGGTCTGGAATAAGTCGTACCGCGAGCACCAGATCATTGGTTCGTCTCCGGAAGAGGTCCGGATTGAGGCCGACCGGGCCGTGGAGCGCGCGGGATGGGACGAAGCCTATTTTGTGGATGCCGATCATATCGGCATGGATAACGTGAACTATTTTCTTGCGCATTCCGATTTTTTTACGATCGATGTGGCCGACTTTATCGGTCAGCCTGCAGATCGGGAAGCGGTGGATACATTTACGGAGCAACATGGCCACCTGCTGAGGAGTGTGCGAATTGAAGGTATTGCGAAGCCATTTGAAATCACGGAAGCCAAGATGAGGCAGGTTGCATCCGATTTCCTGGTTGCCATTGATGAAGTGCACAGGGTTTACCGGCATATCATCAGGCAGAAGGAGCAAACACCGGTAATCGAAGTATCGATGGATGAGGTGGAAACGCCGCAAACACCGGTGGAGCTGCTGCTGATATTGCGCATGCTGGCCGACAGGGATGTTATGCTGGATACGATCGCCCTTAAATTTTCGGGTCGGTTCAACAAGGGAATCGACTATGCGGGCGACCTGGATCAATTTACGCGCGAGTTTGAACAGGATCTGCTGGTTATCGATCATGCGGTTAGGACGTTTGGGCTGCCGGAACAGCTTAAACTGAGTGTGCACTCGGGAAGCGATAAATTTTTGCTCTACCGGCCGATGCGGGAGCTTATCAACAAGCATGATACGGGGCTTCACCTGAAAACTGCCGGCACCACCTGGCTGGAGGAGTTGATCGGTCTGGCGCTGTCCGGTGAGCAAGGGCTATCAATAGTCAGAAATATATACAGGCAGGCGTTGGACCGGTACGAGGAACTGACTGGCCCGTATACCACAG
>JAWVZC010000343.1:0-4637 GCA_033722415.1 Balneolaceae bacterium
GACAGGTAGAGGAAAAACGGCTGGTGGCGGTACTCCTCAATAAATTGAAGGGCTCGCCTGTTTAGCTCATCTGCTATATATTTCCCAGTCGGACCGAGTTTGGTTCCCTGTCCAAGCCGGACCCCGTTCATCTCAATGGTGGAAACGCGCGCTTCCGAAAAAACGCGCTCTCCCTCCCTGTTCGGACGCAGGTGCCATTTGCCAAAACGGCCTGTTGCATATCCAGCGTCGGCTAAGGCCTCCGGCAACGTGTATATCTCTGCAGGCAGCCGCCGGGCGGTGGGAGGAGCAACCACTTTGCGATGCTCCGCTTCCCCGCGGTTTCCGGTAATATTGGTGTAGATCGGCTGGCGGGGATAGTATTGCCCGCTGATCAAGGCCGCGCGCGTTGGAGTACAGTTCGTGCCGTTGGTGTAGGCATTCACAAATTTCATCCCCTGCTTCGCAAGTCTATCTATATTAGGTGTCTCATAGTAGTCGGCATCGCCCAACGGGCTGAAGGTGTTCACGTCGGCATATCCGAGATCGTCGGCCATGATAAATACAATGTTGGGCTTGCCGCCGTTGTAATTATCATGGATCGACCCATTCCGGCTCTGATCGGGAGATTGGCCACGGACGGAATGCAGTACCGGTACCACCACAAAGATAGCTACAACGGTTGTTGCAATATTTTTTCCTACCATCTCATCCTTTTTATCACCTTTTCATTACATGGACCGGCTGTTTGCTGAGTTTATACACCGGGCTAGCTGGTCACACCGGTACGCTGCCCATCCAGGGCACCTATTCACATCATCATTTTTCGTGCACCGCTGCCGTTATCTAAACCTCCGGATCCCACCACTCTTCAATCAACTGCTCCAGTTCACTGACCACCTCCGCATGCTCTTCCGCCACATTCTCTGTTTCGTAAGGATCATTAACAACGTTGTACAACGCAGGCTTTTCAATCATATCAATCGACCGGACATCACCCTGGATATCTGTCTGGTTCCCCTCTTCTTTGGGAAGTATCAGTTTCCATGGGCTTCTAAGAACTACCCGGTGCTCCAGGCTTTCCGTCGGATCGTGAACATCAGCGATATCATGATTATAGTCCGAGCTGAAAACAGCCTCCCGTGTATCCCGGGCCTCACGGTCAAGGGCATTGATACCGGGCAGTTTCTTTTCAGGAGAAATATTCAGGATATCCAGAACGGTCGGGACCAAGTCAATACTACTCATAAATGTTGTTGTATCCATTTCAGCAGGCAGGTGGCCAGGCCATTTATAAATGATGGGGGTTCGTATTCCCATGTCATACGGAGATTGTTTGGACGGCCAAATAAAAAATCTTCCATCGGGATCCTGAATCCACCCGTTATCCGCCAAATAAACCACCAGGGTGTTATCCGACAATTCCCGGTTTTCTATTGATTCAAGAAGCTGGCCCACCGTCATGTCAAACCATTCGATCATCGCCCAGTATTTTGCCTCGGGTTCATTAGGGGCAAGCGGCAGGTACTTTTCCAGCAGCGAATCGGGCGGGGTGTGCGGGGTGTGAGGCAGGAAGGGAGCATACCAGATAAAAAATGGTTTATCCTCTTCCTTGGCATGATCCATAAAATTTTCAATAGGCTGCAAACCCTCCCTGCCAATCTTGAGTCCTTCATCTCCGTGCCTGCCTCCGTGGGCGGGATCACCATGCGTCATGCCATGAGTGAACCCGGCATCCTGCCAACTTCCTTCCCACCATTTTCCGGTTTGAAATGACAGGTAATCCATTTCCGAGAGATAGGTATTCAGGTTCGGCAGGTTGTTATACCGTTCAATGATCACCTGGTTAAGGGGATTTCTGGCCTCCCTGATATTTTCGGAGGAAACGGAGCTCCTGTCAAACGCCGGGTCATTACCCGTGACGCCATGCTGATGTGGATAAAGTCCGCTAAGAATGGAGGCGAGTGACGGCCTGCACAGCGGAGCGGCCAAATACCCCCGGGTAAACGTCAGTCCTTCGGATGCCAGGTTATCGATGTTGGGCGTTTGAATGTGGGGATGCCCCATAAAACTGTAATCGGGCCATGCATGATCGTCGGAAATAATAAATACAATATTGGGGCGCTCCGGCCCTTCAGGATCCCTCTGATCATCGGCCGACGTGCAACCCTGAATAGTAAAGCAACATACCATCAATACTATTTGCCAGCTACCCACTAACGCAGATTTAATCATCGATTCCACCTGTAAAACTGAATGAAAAATGTATATTTATTACTGTGCTCGCTTTTTCCAATCCCTTAATTTTTCTCTCATCTCCTGAAGTTCATTGGTATAACTGACATCATGAATCAGGTTATTTTTTTCGGTCGGGTCTTTCTCCAGGTCAAAGAGCTGCTCATGTTCCCATTCAGGCCAATAGACATACTTCGTATCCAACCGTACCACCGCTTCCGAGGATGGTATGCGGCTTTTATAGGTGATGGTAGGGTGTTCATAGAAAAATTCATCCCTCCATACAGGGGGAGACTGTTGTAAATACAGCGGTGCCAGATCCTTGCCCTGTATCATGGAAGGGACCGGGAGGCCGGCCGCTGATATAATCGTAGGGGCCAGATCGATGTTCAGCGCTATTTCATTGTTAACAACCCCTTCCTCGGGCATACGCGGATCACGTATGAGTAGCGGAACCCGGATCGACTCTTCATAAGGGTACCATTTGTCGGCCAGCCCACGGTCTCCGTAAAAATAGCCATTGTCGCCCATATAGATGATCAAGGTGTTGTCATAGACCCCCTGCTCCTTGAGTTCATCAATCAGGCGACCCACGGATTGATCAATCTCGGTAATGAGTCGGAAATAATTGGTCATATACCGCTGATACCGTTCAGGCGAATCAAACCGCCAGTTATACCGCACACGCCCCTCATTGGCCTCCTGGCGAATAAATTCCGGAAGTGAGAGAATATATTCAGCCCTATTCAACGGGGAGGGCGGGATGGTCACATTCTGGTAATGTTCGGCACTCCAGTTCTGCGGCAGATACTGGTCGGGGTGCCCGTCCTGTGCATGCGGAGCGGAATAGGATAGGCTGAGAAGAAAAGGTTTATCTTTGGGCCGTTCCCGTAAGAATTCAATGGAGTCGAGGGTATTCATCTCCGTTATATGAATTCGCTCGCCGCTTTCAGTTTCCCGCCAGAACCGGCCAAAATAGGTGCGCAAAAAATCAAAATCGCTTTTCCGTGCCTGGCCGATACCATACTTGCCCACAAAACCGGTCCAGTACCCGGCCTTCCGCAGCATGCCGACATAGGTATCGGCAAACTCTTCCGGTTCTATTTCCACACCGAACCGGCTGATATTATGACGTGACATGTACTGCCCGGTAAGTATGGAGGCCCTGCTTACCATGCAAATGGAGCTCGTCACATAGGCATTGGTGAATCGCACCCCCTCTTCGGAAAGCTGATCGAGCCTTGGCGTATGGATAATTTCATTGCCGGCAGCACCGAGGGCATCCCACCGCTGATCGTCTGTGATCAGTACAACCACATTCATTGGATCCTCGCCGGACTGTTGGGCCAGCATCGTATTAGTCAGAATCACACCGGCTACTAAGAATACGCTGAGAACCTGTCTTACAAAACAGATAGGTCGGTTCATGAATCGGGGATTGGTTTCGTTCTCTTTCATTGTTACAACATCCCATATACAGCTTTCGGGGTATTTCAACGGTAGATTGCCGGTAACTAAAAGATCACCCTGCTAAATATTCCGGAGTTCCGAGAGAAGGCAGTATGTTCGGCAACCTTACACGATAGCTAAAAACCGGTCAATCTGCATGGCAGAATGAACGGCTTGTTATCAGGCAGCGGGCAGTTCCCTTTCGATCTGTTGTGGTGGATATCGAGGTCCGGCGAACCGGACCTCGGTCACCACAATTAATCGGAGGATGCATCAGTGTTTATTGCCATTCCGGATGTTGTGTGAGGTTCGGATTTACATCCAGCTCCCTGGCCGGAATGGGCCAAACCAGCAACTTGGGTTCGAAAATACGGTCGTGATTATTGATTTCGGTCACGCTGTTCATATCCTCTTCCAGCGCATCCGCCCCCCAGCGAAGTACGTCAAAGTAGTACTGGCCCTCAAACGCCAGCTCCACTCTTCGCTCATGCCGAATCGCCTCACGCATCTCCGCCTGGGTCAACCCGGCCGGAAGGTCCGAAAGGCCCACCCGGTTGCGGATCCTGTTGATCGGGGCATACGCATCCAAGGTATTGCCCTGCTCGTTTAGAGCCTCGGCCTTGTTGATCAGCATCTCTGCAAACCGTAGTACGATGAAGTTCTGACCACCCTGGATATTTTTCTCCTCGATAACTCCTTTTACACGAACCAGCCCGGTAATCCCGAAGTTCTGGTCCTGCAGCGAGGGATCATAAATTTCCCCGGCGAACTCATCACCCGGTTCCAGAATCGTCCAGTCTTTCCTGGGATCGCCATCCTCATATGCGTCCAGAAGATCCATGGTAGGATAGAGACCGTTTCCGCCGGTAACCCGGGGAATATCCGCATTCTGATAGTTAGAAGCCGTACCAAACCCGGTATTTGCCTGGAACTGAACCTCGAATATCGACTCAGTATCGTTGTTGTTCCCTTCA
>JAWVZC010000344.1:0-4619 GCA_033722415.1 Balneolaceae bacterium
ACCAAATTCGATGAAGATTTAGGGGCCTTCCGTGAGGAACTGAAGGCAATACAGCTGGAGGAAAATACCATTTTTATCTATATGTCGGATAATGGTCCGGGCCCGTGGTTTGGAGGAATAAAAATTGATATGGAGGAAGGATTTGTAGAGGAAGGATACAATGCCGGCATGCGTGGAGCGAAAATATGGGGATACGAAGGGGCGCATCGCGTTCCTTTCTTCATCAGGTGGCCGGCCAAAGGCATTGGGGGAGGAAGGGATGTGGATGAACTAACTGCCCATTTTGATATTTTGCCCACCCTGCTTGAACTGACAAATATTGATACACCGGATAGCGTGAACCTTGACGGAATGAGTTTTGAGCCGCTGCTAACTGATGAGGCGGGTGCCGATTGGCCCGCCAGAACGATCTTCGTTCACAATCAGCGAGAAGAATTCCTTGTAAAATATAAGGACTATCAGGTATTGACGGAAACGTGGAGGTTGATAGGTACCCGCGAAGAGAAGGAGCTGTATAATATAACGGTAGATTCGGGGCAAGTAAATGATATTGCATCCGAAAATCCGGTTTTGGTAGACCAGTTGACCGAAGAATATGAAACATGGTGGGCTGACATTTCTACAAATTCCGGGGAATATCATGATATTGAGATTGGTAGTGAACATGATACCAATCCTGTTCTCTACGCTCATGATGCCCACAGATTGGATCAAAACAAACTGTTATGGGCGATAGATGTAAAAAAAGCGGGAATGTATGAATTTAATATTTACAGATGGCCGATCGAGTCAGATCTTGAAATAACGTACGAAGAGAGCAATGACGAAGAAGATGTGAGTACCATTGAGAATGCTCACCTGATAATCGGAAATATTAGTCATGAAAAAATTATAAACAATTCGATGAAGTCGGCTACTTTTACAGTGGGCCTGAAGGAAGGGGAAACCTCACTCATTTCATGGTTTAGTGGTAACGGAAACGTTCGCTCGAATTATATTCAGGTGCAGAGAATCGGTCCAGCTGTCACCGAACCAGCTGAACCCTACGAACCGGTAAGTCCCGGTGATTTTTTAAAGTGATTGTATGACCTGCCCAAAATCCTCTCTGTTTCATAAGAGTGATTTTGGGGAGCATTCATGAAGTTCTCTGCCTGAAAAAATTAGTTACTTTAATACTAATTACGGTTTTACGAAATACAGGTACAAAAGACTGTCATTAATCCCCGGTTTCCCGCTATGGGTTCCAATAATCAATAACTGTAAGATTACTATGAATAAATTTACTTTTGGGATCGGCATTTACCTTTTTTTGTTCATCATTTTTCCTGCGAAAGCCCAAAATGACCAAACTACCCTGACGCTACCCGAAATATTCAAGCACGGCGTGTACCAGCAGAACGATTTTGGACCGGTCCGCTGGATGAAAGACAACCGCGGGTATTCCACGCTTGAAGATAACCCCGAGTACGGTGAAAAAGATATCGTCAGGTATACGGTGCCTGACGGCGACCAGCGGGTGATTGTTTCGGCCAAGCAGCTTATTCCGGAGGGCGGAGATACCCCCCTGGACATCGCGGACTATCAATGGTCGAACGACAACGAAAAGCTGTTGATATTTACCAATACAAGGCGCGTTTGGCGATACCACACGCGGGGCGATTACTGGGTGCTGGATCTCCAGAGTGGTGAGCTTATGCAGCTGGGCAGATCGGTGGAGCGCACCACCATGAAGTTTGCCAAATTTTCGCCCGACGATTCGCGCGTGGCCTACGTGAGCAACCGGAATATATACGTGGAACACCTTGATTCGGGTCAGATCAGGCAGATTACCCACGATGGAGGCGAGGATATCATAAACGGGACATTTGACTGGGTCTACGAGGAAGAGTTGTCACTTCGTGACGGGTTCCGCTGGAGCCCCGATGGAAAGCATATCGCCTACTGGCAGTCTTATACCGAGGGAGTCGGCACCTTTTATATGATTAATAATATCGATTCGGTCTATTCGCAGCCGATTCCGCTGCCGTATCCCAAAGTGGGTACCACGAATCCGGCGGTGAAGATCGGGGTGGTAGCCGCAGACGGTGGCCAGCCCCGCTGGTTCGACATCCCCGGGGATCCCCGAAACAATTACCTGGCCAGGATGGATTTTGTACCAAATACCAACCAGGTCATGATTCAGCAGCTAAACAGACTGCAGAACCGGAACCGGGTGTGGATCGGAGACATTCAAACGATGGAGCTCGAAAATATTATGACCGAGCGGGATGACGCATTCCTGGATATCCACGACGACACCATATGGCTGGATGACAATAACTATTTCACCTGGACCAGCGAGCGGGACGGCTGGCGGCACCTGTATAAAATTTCCAGGGACGGCAACGAGGCAAAGCTCATCACACGGGGAGACTTTGATATTGTGAATGTAGTGCAGATTGACAAGCAGAACAATTACGTCTACTACATAGCAACCAAAGAGGATTATACCGAGCGATATTTGTACAGGAGTAGCCTATCGGGCAATGAAGACCCGGAACGGATTACGCCCGCTGCCAGCAAAGGCCAGCACGCCTACCAGATGACGGCCAACTCGAAATGGGCCATCCATACCTATCAAAATCGCACGACTCCGAATCGCATTTCATTGATCAGTCTTCCAGATCACCGGGAGGTGCGTGTGCTGGAAGGCAACGAGGAGCTAAAGCGTAGCGTTGATGCACTGAACATCACGTACAAGGAGTTCTTTCGCATCGATATCGGCGAAGTGATGCTCGATGCCTGGATGATGAAACCGGTAAACTTTAATCCGAATAAAAAATACCCGGTAATCTTTTACGTGTACGGCGAGCCGGCCGGTTCCACCGTTCAAAATAACTGGGGTGGGCGAAGAGACCTGTTCCACTACTACCTGGCCCAGCAAGGCTATATCGTTATCAGTGTGGACAACAGGGGCACAAAGGTGCCTAGGGGACGTGCATGGAGAAAATCGATCTACGGCCAAATTGGTATCCTGGCAACACACGACCAGGCCAGTGCCGCCAAAGCGATATTCGACCGGTTCCCGTATGTTGACCGCTCGCGTGTGGGCATGTGGGGCTGGAGCGGCGGCGGACAAATGACCTTGAACTGCCTGTTTAAATATCCGGATATCTACCATACCGGGATTGCCTTGGCGTTTGTCTCCGATCAAAGACTGTACGACACCATTTACCAGGAACGGTATATGGGTCTTCCGTCAGAAAACAAGGAGGGATACCATAACGGGTCGCCCATAAACTTTGCCGAAAACCTGGAAGGTAATCTCTTGATTATGCACGGAACAGCCGACGACAACGTGCATTACCAGAGCTTTGAAATGCTTGTGGATGAGCTTATCAAGCATGACAAGTACTTTGACATGATGTCCTACCCCATGCGGACGCACAGTATTTCCGAGCGCCCCAACACAACGCTGCACTTGCGGAAATCCATGGTCAAATACTGGAAAGAAAATCTACCCGCCGGGGGCAGGTGAGGCTAATCCGATTATTAACAAGTGATGGTTCTGTGGTTTGTGAAGTAATCAGCCGGCAAGATGAATATTAATTGTAAAACTAGAAAACCAATACCATGACTAACAGAAAAAAATTTTTAAAACATTTGGCTGCCACTGCCGCTGCGTCTTTTGCTGCTCCATGGGCAACATTAGATTCAGATCATAAAAAGCATGCTCTGACAAGCTTGAGTGAGATAGACGGAACCCCAGAAGAAATTGCACGCAGTGAGGATTACTGGCGATACGTACAACAAGCATATACCGTCGATCGCAGTACTATTTACTTAAACAGCGCCGGGGTAAATCCGGCATCAAGAATGGTTCAGGAGTCAGTAAAACGGTACTCAGATGAAATCAACCAGGTTCCTTCCCAGATGTTAGGTCTTGGCACTGAAGGAATATTAAAACCCCAAATAGAAACGGTTCGTCAAAAATTGGCGAATGTTTTTGGGGTTCATAAGGAAGAAATTGCCATCGTTAGAAATGCAACTGAGGGGTTGGTAAACTGTGAACTGGGATTTGAGTTAACAGCGGGTGACGAGGTTCTGGCATCACATCAAATTTATGGATCAATGGCTAATGCTCTCGAAAGGCGTGTCCGTGTCGAAGGTATAAAACTTACTCGCTTATCCCTTCCGGTTCCGGCTGAAAATGAAGATGAGATTGTACAGTTATACGAAGAAAAAATAACACCTCGAACGAAATTGATCATGTTGGACCACATGTCCAATAAAGGCCAACTATTTCCTGTAAAGAAAATAGTAAATATGGCGCGAACCTATGATGTATCTGTCATTGTGGATGGTGCGCAGACGTTTGGCCATCTGGATTTCAAACAGCAGGATCTTGGTTGCGACTATTTTGCCACCAGTCTACACAAATGGCTAAGTGCGCCGCTTGGAACCGGGATGCTGTACATTAAAAAAGATAAAATAAACAGCATTCGGTCATTATTCCCCGGATACAGGCCACGCCCTGACAACATCCGAAAGTTTGAAGCGATCGGGACCCATCCAATTGGTCATTATTTGGCAATTAGTGACGCGATCGAGTTCTACAGAGGCATAGGTGCAAAACGAAA
>JAWVZC010000345.1:0-4600 GCA_033722415.1 Balneolaceae bacterium
CAGGAACAGGTGGTGGTTGTACGATTGAATAATAGATTGCGGGAAACCCCTGAACTCCTCAAGCAAAAACTGGAGTCTCGAACCGATATCCTGTCTGTTGCCACATCATCCCAGGTACCGGGCATTCCGTTCGCTCCCCGCGAGTATTCCGCGGAAGGCAGTGCAGGATCCCCTATCCTTACCAATACGCTCTGGATGGATGAGGACTACCTCTCGACCATGCAGATCGAACTGCGGGCGGGACGCGGTTTCCAGGCGGAACGCCCTTCCGAACGCCAGCGGGGATTTATCCTGAACAGGGCTGCCGTCGGCCATTTCGGGTGGGAAGATCCGGATGATGCGGTCGGTAAAATAATCAGTACACCGGGTGAAAACGGGATAACAGGCCGTGTGATCGGGGTAACTGAGAATTTCAACTACGAGTCGCTCCACAACGAGATTAAGCCGCTGGTCATGCGCTACCGTGCGTCACAAAACTTTTTATCCGCCCGAATCAGTGACCGCCAGGTAATGAATACGATGGATTATCTTGAATCTCAGTGGAATGCCGTGGCACCGGATGATCCTTTTGTCTCATGGTTCCTTGATGAGCAGCTGCAGAATCAGTACGAGTCGGAGACCAGGTTGAGCACGCTGTTTATGTACTTTTCGGGGCTGGCCATCCTTATCGCCTGTCTCGGGCTATTCGGTCTGGCCTCATTCAGTATTCAGCGGAGAATCAGGGAAATCGGGATTCGCAAGATTTTGGGGGCCTCTGTCAGCAGAATTGTGCTGTTGTTTACCGGGGAATATGTCCTGTTGCTTCTGGTTGCCAATCTGGTAGCCTGGCCCCTGGGATACATTACCGTGAATCACTGGCTTGAGGAGTTTGCATACCGGGTCGAAATTGGCTCCCTGTTGTTCCTGATGGCAGGTCTGCTGGTGGTGACAATAGCCATTTTAACGATAAGTGTACAGACAATACGGACGGGTTTAACAAACCCGGTGGAGAGCCTGCGTAATGAATGATAGGCGTGAAATGTGAAAAGGCAGAAGTGAAAATGAATAGAGCAAACCATTACGGATGTGAGAGCACATTCAGTATAGTAGCCGATGCCATGAATTTCCAGAATACAACTGACACGAAACAGACTGGTTATACAAGCAAGCAGCTATCAGCTCTCGGTCTTAAGCTGTCAGTATAAAGATAGGTATTACGACTGAGAGCTGACCGCTGAAAACTAACTGTTATGATCAAAAACTATCTCAAAGTAGCCGTTCGCCATGTGTTCAAGCAGAAGTTGTTTTCGTTGATAAATATCTTTGGCCTGGCCGTGGGTATGGCGTGCTGTATCCAGATCATGCTGTATGTGCTGGATGAGCTCTCTTACGATGATTTTCATCCGAATGCGGATCAGCTTCACAGGGTGGCTCTTGACCGGGTATATCCCGATCATTCCACTGAGTATGCCATTATTCCATCCGGGTATTCCGAGGTGTTTGCCCGCGAACTGCCGGAGGTAAGGCGGTCAACCCGGCTTGTGGGCTTCACCAACTTCACCAACATCGTGGAATACCGGGACCGGGCCTTCGAGGAGTCGTTCTACTTTTTTGCAGATTCCAACTTTTTTGACCTGTTCCGGTATGAGTTGCTGCGCGGCGATCCGGTAACAGCCCTGAAGAATCCCGGTACGGTTATCCTGACTGAGTCCACGGCGAAAAAATATTTCGGCCGGGAGAACCCAGTGGGTAAGTCGATCGAGGTAAACGGCAATGAAACCGAGGTTGCAGGGGTCATGCAGGATCTGCCCGAAAATAGTCACATGAAGTTTGACTTCCTGGCGTCGACAACCAATCTGGGATTTCTGCAAAACCAGAATTACACCTCGTTCTCCTGCTACACCTATATTGAGCTGGTGAATGGGACGGACCCGCGAGTGGTGGAAGCCAAAATACCGGAGCTTGTAACCCAGTATGCATCCGGCGAGATCGAGCGGAATCTCGGGGTCTCCTACCAGGAGTATACCCGGGCGGGAAACGGGTACAACTATTTTCTCCAGGCGGTGCCCGATATTCACCTGTATTCGAGTCTCGAATCCGAAATCAGACCGAACGGCAGTATCCTGTATGTATACATATTTATAACTATTGCCCTGTTTATCTTGGTTATCGCCTGCATCAACTTCATTAACCTAGCTACGGCGCGATCGGCGGAACGTGCCCGGGAAGTAGGGGTTCGAAAAGTAATGGGCTCGGACCGAACGCTGCTGGTGCGACAGTTCCTGGCGGAATCGGTGTTCTTGAGCCTGGTAAGCCTGGTGGTGGCCATAGCAATTATCCAGGTGATATTGCCATGGTTCAATAACCTGGCCGGTAAAAACCTGGAACTGTTTGCCGGTAATGGTGTCGTGCTGCTTTCGCTGCTCGGATTTGCGGTTTTCGTAGGGCTGATCGCCGGAATATACCCCGCCTTCTACATTTCCTCGCTAAAGCCGACCGAGGTTATGAAAGGTACATTCGGCAGGAACCGAAAGGGCCAGTGGCTCCGAAACGGCCTGGTTGTGTTCCAGTTTGCAATCTCGATTATACTCATTTTCGGTACCCTGGTCGTGTTTAACCAGATGGATTATATCAGGAATCACCGCCTCGGTTTTGAAGAGGAAAATGTTCTGGTGATTGAGCGGGCGGGCAGCGTGGATCAGTTGCCGGCATTCAAACAAGAGCTGGAGCGGTTGCCGGGTGTGGTCAGTGTGGCCGGAAGCAGCGCCATGCCCGGGGGATATTTTTTCGGCGCGCAGTTCCGGCACCGGGGAATCTCCGACGTGTTGACGACGAAATCGATGATCGTGGATGACCGGTTTTTTGAGACGATGGAGATCTCTTTCGTGGAGGGCCGGGCCTTTGATGAGGCATATAACGATTCACTGTCGGTCATCATGAATGAAACGGCGGTTCAGGCACTGGGGATCCAGAACCCGGTGGGAACACAGCTCAGCAGCACGAGTACCGTCAACGGGGAATCCGTGACGTTCACTTACACCGTTGTGGGGATTGCGGAGGATTTCAACTACCAGTCACTGCGCACGACAGTTACCCCGCTGGCCATATTTAGTGCAGAAGGTCCGCTGGGATTCCAGAATTTCATCCCGGTCCGTCTTTCACCCGGGAACCTGCAGGAGAAGATCGATCGCCTGGAAGAACAGTGGGAGGCGTTTGTCCCGGGAGAGCCGTTTCTCTACAGTTTCCTGGAGAATGACCTGGAACACCTGTATGAAGCAGAACAGGTATCGGGCAGCCTGCTGGCCGTATTCACGGTAGTAGCGATCATCATCGCGTGTGTGGGCCTGTTTGGACTGGCGGCCTATATGGCCTACCGGCGGACAAAGGAGATCGGTGTACGCAAGATAATGGGGGCTTCCGTTTCCGGTATTGTCCTGCTGCTTTCGAAAGATTTTGCCAAATTGATCGCATGGGCACTGGTGCTGGCCCTCCCGACCGGCTGGCTGCTGGTGCAGCAGTGGCTGCAGAATTTTGCCTACCGGGTTGAACCCGGGCTTCCTGCGTTTTTTGTCGCCGGATTAGCAGCCATCATGGTAGCGTTGGTTACCGTAAGCTACCAGGCCGTAACTGCGGCAGTGATGAACCCGGTGAAGAGCCTGCGTAATGAATGATAGGCGTGAAATGTGAAAAGGCAGAAGTGAAAATGAATAGAGCAAACCATTACGGATGTGAGAGCACGTTCAGTATAGTAGCCGATGCCATGAATTTCCAGAATGCAACTGACACGAAACAGACTGGTTATCCAAGCAAGCAGCTGTCAGCTCTCGGTCTTAAGCTGTCAGTATAAAGATAGGTATTACGATTGAGAGCTGACCGCTGAAAACTAACTGTTATGATCAAAAACTATCTCAAAGTAGCCGTTCGCCATCTGTTCAAGCAGAAGTTGTTTTCGTTGTTAAATATCTTTGGCCTGGCCGTGGGCATCGGGTGTTGCGTGTTAATCGCGTTATATATCAACCATGAGTGGAGCTTTGACGAGTTCCATGCGGAATCCGACCGGATCTACCGCATCTGGGTAAAAGAGGATTACGGGGAGGGCGAGGTCTATTTTAATACTGTTACGCCAATCGTGCTGAAACCCACACTGGAGCAAAATATCCCGGAAATTGCTGCAGCTACCAGGCGCTACGCATTTACTGACTTGGTAAAGCGGCGTGATAAGCAGCAAAGTTTTTCCCAGCCGATCCAGATGGTAGATCCCGGCTTTTTTGAAATGTTCGATTTTAAATTCCTCAGGGGTAGCTCCGATCAGCTGTTCAGCGCACCGGGGAACGTGGCACTGACGCCTGCTGCGGCCCAGCGCTATTTTGGGGATGAAGATCCGCTGCAGCAAACCAACCTGATTAAAATCGGGCAGCATTATGAACCGTTTACCGTAACGGGACTGCTGGAGAAACCCCCGGCACATTCCAGCATCCGGTACGAGATGCTGATTCCGCTTTCCAACAGTCAGAGAATGTTCTCTTCCCGCGCTCAAACCAGCTGGTTCAATGTGGCGGCCGAAACATATGTCATGCTGGATGAAAGTGCTTCATCGGCGGACGTACGCGGAAAATTTGCC
>JAWVZC010000346.1:0-4600 GCA_033722415.1 Balneolaceae bacterium
CATGTGTCCTTCTTTTTATTTGTTAACCGAGTCTTTCTACCAAGAAGGTGGATCGTCCGGGAAGTTACATCTTAATAATATCCGCAGGGAGTGGCCCAACAACCGACAATTAGAAGTGGGTATATGTGGATATTAATAATATTGGATAGGACGGTGAGACTACTGCGCAGGGGGCTAATATTCTTATGCCGACGTGTTTTGCCGGTTTATTTCGCGGCTTCTACCCAGCTCCGGAGGCTTTTGGCCGCCTTGAACATTAATAATGTCAGGGATCCCGTAATAAATCCGGCGATAAACAATACGGGAACCAACATTAGCGATTCGGTTACATGAAGCGTTACAAAGAGTCCCATCGTGAATGAATAATTATTTAGCCTGTCAAACGTATGACGAATGTATGGTTCGATAGTTACCAATTTATCGCTTCATTACCCATTAGATATTTTTTAAACTCCACATGCTGGATTCGGCATCGATTTTTATTAATCTTTGATTGAATGGTTAAAACTATAAATCATGAACTGCGTTTTATGAAAATGAGAACGGCCTGTTTTGCCCTGATTTCCGGTCTGCTGCTGGCGGGATGCGGTTCGTTCCTGGATACGGGAAGTGACGATTCCTTCGCCCGCTTCTCCTCAGAGAGCGCCCTTATCGATACCTATTCGCTCAGCATCACGGTGACGGTCGGCGATGCAACCCGAACCTTTACCAACGATGATTTTGATTCGAACGGCGGCTCCGCACTTGGGGTGAGTACGGACCGCTTCACCGTGGCCTCCTCCGGCGAACTGGCCGTCCGGTTTACGCTCTCTTCCGGGAATCCGGACTCGACCTTTTCGCAGGGCAATTTCAGTTTCAGGCTCTCAAAAGGAATCAACTATATATCCCACTTTATGACGGACAGCCTGGAGGCGAATCCCATCCAATTCTGCGTCGACTGCAACGGTTATTTTTCTTTTGAGATCGATTCGGCACGGTTGGATTCGATATCTCCGTTGAGAGGTGATTCGTTATACGTACTCTGGACGACCACCGCCGTCAAATAAATCGCCTGAAGCTCTCAAGCTCCGCGTCGCGGGTCGTGCGGCGGTTTCGTCCTTAATATTTTCCCGTCGGATCATTCCGGGGACTGACCGAGGGAATCGTCCGTCTGGTCGGTGTACCGGATGGCAAACGCCTTTGCCCACTCCCTGGGCTGCCGATGGAGGCCAGGAACGATTTCCGCTCCCGGCTTTTGGCCCGGGTGCGGCGGCATGGCGGGACGGACGACGTTCGGCGGGAGATCTGTCGAGTGGTATTCAAACGGCAAGATGGCGTGAGCGCCGATCCTGCGCGCCTTTATCCTCATTCGCTCGTACACAAGCTTCCCGTCACTGAATTTGGGCGATTTGCCCTCTATGATCGCAATCGTCTGGTAGGGGCGGTCCGGTTCACGTTCTACTATTTCGGCCGACTTTGTGGGCCGGTAGCGGCTCTCCGACAAATAATGGACTTTTGTGGAGCTGCAGCCGGCCAGCATCATACCGGCCACGGCCAGCAATAGCATCCCGACCGGTTTGTATTTCATGGCATGGTATGTTGGGTAGTTGTCGCTATTCAGAAATAAACGGTCACAATGTATATTCAACGAAATTCTGTTGATTTCATTTTTCAGGCGGCGGATAACGGTGCGGGATCGCCGGCGCCCTACAACGACCGGGAATCGCCGGTTAACCGCATGAATCTTGCAATGATGCGGCTATATGGCTTATTTACAACCGAATAGAGAATTTTTTCTCCATTTTTTGCGTTATGATTACAGAACGATAACAAAGGATTGTAGATATGGCCGAGAAGAAGAAAAAGTTTGAAGAAATGATCGAGAACCCCACCTCCTATCAGCTTAAGGCGTACTACGATGCAAAAGAGAAGGCTTGTATCGACGCCATGAAATCTTCAAAATCAAAAAATCCACACAACAAGGGATCTCAGCTTGCCGATTTTTGGGACTATGTTTATGAACAGTTTTATGAAATTCAATAGTAGGCATAAATGGACCGATAACTCGACCGTTATATTATAACCTATGTAAAAAAATTAATTATTTGATTAGGTTGGCATCATCATTACGACTGTAGATTTTTTTAATCTACAGTCTTTTTTTTGCATGATATGCGCTATAATAGGCGATTTTAATAAAAATACTATTGAAATGACCGAGTGAATTCTTAAAAAAATGTAGATTTTATTATAAATTAAATTATATTGGCTATAGCAATCTAGCTTATGAATAGGAAATAAAATGTCTGTTAGCTATGGATATTAAGTTCGTAGACCGTGAAAAAATTAAAACGTCTAAAAAACGATCATCTAAATTCAAGCCTCTACTGGAAGCACTGGATCAGCTGGAGGTAGGCGGGGATGCCATAGAGATCAATTACAAAGACGACAAAAACGTTAACTCGATGCGGACGGCCGTATACCAGTACAACCAGGAAAAGGGAGTAAAAATCAAAAGCGGCAAAGATTCGAAAAACAAAAAAATCTATTTTTACCGGGAAAAGTAAATCCCCCTTTCTTCCTTTCTGCGTAAGATGTTTTCGAAGTCTGTCCTCTAGTTAGTCAACGACCAATTATTTTCCTATCCTTAGAGCTGTCTAAGGATACGGCATTGTTCGGATCCGTTGCACAGGCTACCTGAATTCTAAACTTCTTACCGCCATGGCCACGTCCACTGTTGAAAAAAGTACGCCGGTAAAACGTAACGTAAGGTTTAGCAAGGAGCATCTCATCGAGCGGTCGCAACTCCGGATGGACGACGGGGGACTTCTGTCAGCGGGTGCAACGGAATTGGTCCTCTCTGCCGGAGAACGAAAGACGGGGAGTGGACCCAGAGCGCTTGCGACCCCTACCGGGGGGACGAGCCCCTGCCGGGAGCTTTGGGTGATTGCAACGGCACATTCATGTGCGGCCGGAATCTGCTTCGCGGGGGCTCATGCGCCACATCCGAAACCTATATTCGAAAAACCGATCGAACCGTATTCTATTCCTACGCACGGTGGCAATACAGCGGCATCCGTCTGGCGCGTTCCATAAGGTCTAGTTAAGAGTGAGTATCAACCATGGGGGAAAAAGTAGCAAACCGGCAGGAGATTATGCTGGAAGAGATTGCGAGCGGTCTCAGCCGGCCGCAAAAGTCAATTCCCAGCAAATATTTTTATGACGAGAGGGGATCCGAACTGTTTGAGCAGATCACTCGACTGGAGGAATACTATCCCACCAGAACCGAAATCGGTATTCTCCGTGATCATATGGGGGAGATTGCGGGAGAGATCGCCTCCCCGGCCGACGGGAGCGCGGTTGCCTTATTGGAACTGGGCAGCGGCAGCAGCAAAAAGACGCGGCTGCTGCTGGATCACCTGGACGATCTCGCCGCCTACATACCTGTCGACATTTCGGAGGAATACCTGTTGAACGTGGGTGATGAGTTGAAGAGGGAGTACCCGGAAATCGATATTAAACCGGTCATCGCCGACTATACCGAGCCGTTTGAACTTCCCCGCATCGAAAACGGGACGTCCGTCGTTCGATGGATTGCGTACTACCCGGGCTCGACCATCGGCAATTTCGTGCCGGAGCAGGCGAAACGGTTTCTGGAAATGATTGCCGAGACGATCGGCCCGTCGGGCGGGCTTCTGATCGGAGTGGATCTTAAGAAAGATCGCGATCGGCTGGAACGGGCCTATAACGATGCGGAGGGTGTGACCGCCCGGTTCAACAAAAATCTACTGCGCCGGATCAACAGGGAGATAGGTGCCGACTTCAGGATCGATCAATTCGAGCACAAGGCGTTTTACAACGAGGCCGAGGGGCGCATAGAAATGCATCTGGTCAGCCGGGAACCCCAGTCGGTTCACCTGGACGGAGAAACCTTCCACCTGAAAGAGGGGGAATCGATCCACACCGAAAACTCCTACAAATATTCGCTGGATGAGTTCGAGCGGCTGGTGAGCGGGACCTACGAGGTAGAAAACGTGTGGACCGATGAAGAGCAACTGTTCAGCGTGCAGTATTGTACCGTGAAGGGTGAAGAGTGAACAGTGAATGGCAGCGTGATTCGGATATAGTACAAGCAGCGGTGGATTGGCGGGCGAGCGCTTCCGGATTGCATTCACCGCTCTTTCACGGCATTCTGTGAAACTCTGTACCATCCCTGGGAGATCAGTGAAAATCAATCCGTTCGGAGCCGGTATCTGCTCGTTTAGCAGCAACCTGGCAATCCGCTTCCCGCTTGTCTATTACTCCAGAGTTCTGTTCTTTTCATCAGATGTTTAAAATAATTGAAACGGGATCGGAGAATATGAAAACATACAGTTTTTACGGGTTCATAATCGCAGTGGTAGTGGCCGTGGGCCTGGTTGCGGCCGTGAACGGCGAAGTGCAGGCGCAGTCGCAAGGCGACCCCTCCGGCTGGATCAAAGCGGTAGACGATATCGACCCGGATCGTTATTTCGGGGTGACCGTCGCCAATGGGATGATAGGGCTGGTTTCTTCCGCAGAACCGCTGTATTTGGTGGAGTGGGTGCTGTTCGGGGTGTTGGTGTTGTTGGGTGGTGGGGGG
>JAWVZC010000347.1:0-4593 GCA_033722415.1 Balneolaceae bacterium
AGCCGGTAGTACAGGTCCTCACGAAACAGGCCGTTTTCCACCCGCTGTTTCAGGTTGCGATTAGTCGCCGCAACTACCCGCACATCCACATGCCGTGTTTCCGAACTGCCGACCGGTTCGAATTCCCCCTCCTGCAGCACGCGCAGAAGCTTGGGCTGAAGTTCGGGGGAGAGTTCCCCGATCTCATCCAGGAAGATCGTACCGCCGTCAGCCAGCATGAACCGTCCTTTTCGGGACTCGGTAGCCCCGGTGAAGGCGCCCTTTTTATGGCCGAAAAATTCGCTTTCGATCAACATTTCGGGGATGGCGGCGCAGTTTACCTTGATCAGCGGCTTCGTACTACGCTGACTCTGTTCATGAATGGCACGGGCCACCAGCTCCTTGCCGGTACCGGTTTCCCCGTGGATCAGCACCGTGGCGTCGGTATCCGCCACCTGCCGGATCTCATCCCGTACCTTTGTCATGGCGGGGCTCTGTCCGATGATATCGTCGGTGTTGTGCATCTCCCGGATCTCCTGGCGAAGATATTCCGTTTCCGCGGAGAGCAGATCGATCCGTTTTTCAGCCTCAATGCGATCGCTCACATTGCGCAAAATCAGGGTGTAAAAGTGGTTTCGGTCCTGTTCGTAGCAGGAGAGCGTGGCTTCCGACTGAAACATCTCGCCATCCGCTCGTACGGCCTGGAATCCACCGGGTACCCAGAGGTACCGTTTCTCTTTTGGGCGCTGCTGCAATCCAGCCACCAGATTTTTGAGCTTCTTGGCGGCTTCCGGGGAAAGATAGCGTTCAAACGACTGGTGGATCATTTTTTGGCGTTCCCCCTCCTCCAAAAGCTGTATCGCTGCATTGTTGGCCTGGATGATCGTAAGTTTCGGATCGATTTCTATGATCGCGTCCATCGCGCTGTCCACCAGCCGGCTGAGCTGTTCTTCCCGCTCCTGGAGCTGCTGTTCGGCCCGGATCCTGCGCAGTTCCGAGGCCGCACGGTCGGCAAAGATCCGGAACAGAGCCTGGTTTCGGGCATTTTTGGGCATCGGGCGGATATCCTGTACCGCCAGGTGTCCCAGCACCGACCCGTCGAGATCCAGCAGCGGGGCACCCAGGTAACTTACGGCCTCAAACGGTTCCAGGTCGGGATCCTCGGGGAAGAGTTCAATGATATTTTCAGGAATATGAAAAAACTGTTGCTCCTGCACCACGGTTTCGCAAGGGGTGCCCCTGATGGCATACTCATACTCCTCAACAAAATGATCCGACATCCAGAAAGCCAGTGCCCTTAGCCGCCGTTTTTCCTCGAGGTATTCCGTCACCCACGCCCCCTTGGTATGCAGTGCCGTTGCCAGCTCCCTGACCAGTGCCCGGAAAAACGATTTCCCGGTATGTGCGGCAGTCCCCTCCAGGATGGAACGCAGCACCTGGTAATCCCCGGGATGGTGGTCGGTATGATGTTGGGAAGATCCCATGAAAGAATACAATTGTTAGTGACTGATCAGTTTATTCCCTTAATTTTACATAATTTAACTTACTTTCGGAATAGGTCAAGGCTGAAGAGTGTAACGATTATATGGCTGTTGGGTTTCAAACTCTTATGTTACCCGGGCAGGATAAACTGAATTATAAAACAATGGAACCAAACCGGGATCATGAAATATGCACCACTTGCTGACACGTCGTGAGATGATAAAAATCCTGGGTACCGCGGGACTGGGTATCGCCGGGCTGCCGCTTTTGTCGATCGCCATGCAGGAGAGCAGCATGCGAACCCGGCCGATCCCATCCACGGGAGAAGAGCTGCCGGTGGTAGGGCTGGGCACCTGGATACAGTTTGATGTGGGAACCTCGGAGGCGGAACGGGCGCCGCTCAGAAAGGTGCTTCAGCTGATGGCCGAAAAGGGCGGCAAAGTGATCGATTCTTCCCCGATGTACGGGAATTCGGAGGAAGTGATCGGCGATCTTACGACCGAACTCGGGATTGCCGACCGGTTCTTTTACGCCACCAAGGTGTGGACCAGCGGCCGGGAACGGGGCATCAGGCAGATGCAGGCTTCGATGCGAAAAATGCGGCGCGATACGATCGACCTGATGCAGGTTCACAACCTGCTGGACTGGAAGAACCACCTGGAAACCCTGAAAGAGTGGAAACGGCAGGGTAAAGTGCGGTATATCGGGGTTACGCATCACACAGCCTCCTCCCACTCCCGCCTGCAGGATATCGTTGAAAGTGAGGATATTGACTTTGTGCAGTTCAACTACTCCATCCGCGAGCGCCATGCCGAACGCGGACTCCTGGATGCCGCTCGTGAAAACGGTGTGGCGGTTATCATCAATGAGCCGTATGAGGGGGGATCGCTGTTCCGGGCGGTCAGGGGAATGGAAGTTCCGGGCTGGGCTGCGGATTTTGATATCAACAGCTGGGGCCAGTTTTTTCTGAAATTTATTCTCTCCCACCCGGCCGTAACCTGCGTGATTCCCGGTACCTCCGACCCCGAACACCTGGTGGATAATATGGGGGCGGGCTACGGCAGACTTCCGGACGATGCTATCCGGCGAAAGATGGTGCAGTTCATGGAGGATCTATGACTGGTGCAGGTGTTTTGGCCCCTGTATGAAAAACCTCGATAAAGTAGGTACCTGTAGCAATCGATTCGAACTCCCCGGGAAGTGCAATCATTTGGAGGGTACATGCAGTGTAAATCTATAAATAGAAAACTATGCCCGTATTCCGCTATCTGCGCCGACAATGGATCAGCCGACAGTCGTTTCCCGGGAAGTGGGAGGGTGTGATGCGCGACCAGGTATCGCTCTGGCAGCACCTGCCGGACTCGGCCCGGCAGAAACTGCAGCGGCGGATCCAGGTGTTTATGGATGAGAAGATCTTCGAGGGATGCGGCGGACTGGAGCTGACCGAAGAGAAGCAGCTGGTTATTGCGGCCCACGCCTGCATCTTGCTGCTTGAGGAACCCTCCGACTACTACCCCTCCCTGAAATCGATCATCGTGTACCCGGAGGACTACATGGCGCCGGTCTACGAGACGGATGCCGGCGGAGTAGTCACCGAGGGCTGGGAATCGCGTTCCGGGGAATCCTGGAATCCCGGTAACATTGTGTTGTCCTGGAACGATATCCGCCGCGACCTGCGCCACCCACACAACGGGCGGAACCTGATATACCACGAGTGTGCACACCAGCTCGACTACCAGTACGGGATGTCCGCAGGAATCGATCTCGATGGGGATACGGAGGCGGAAGAGGAGTGGACAGCGGCACTGGCGCGGGCCTACCGGGCGCTGCGTAGAAAGGAGCGAAGGGGCAGCGCCGATCTGCTTGACCTGTACGGTGCGACCAATCCCGCCGAATGCTTTGCGGTGATAGTGGAGGCGTTCCTGGAACGACCGAGAGCTTTTCGGGATCGCTACGCGGAATTGCACGGGTATCTTATATCTTTCTTCAGTTTTGATCCGGCCGAGCTGTTCCCCGAACCGGAACGGTGATGGTGGGATTTTTCTGTGATGTTTGTTGTCCCAAAACACGAGATACCGGTATGTTGTGGCTGGTATGGTACGAAGGCTACCGATAACACGTTTAAGTGTTACCTTTACGTATAGACTCCGACAGAGCAGTGCCTTCGTTGTAATCTTCGTTCGTTTCAAGAAAACAAATGTTTTATCGTCGCAAAATTATGTTAGCCCTGCTCCGGGAACTGGGCAAGGAGGTTACTCCCGAGCGGTTTCAGAAGTTGCTCTTCCTCATGTGCCAGCGGCAGGAGGATCCCGTCTACCGGTTTATACCGGGCCCAAACGGACCGCACTCGTTCCAGGCGGAGTCGGATAAAGGGACGATGATCAAATATGAGTTGCTCGATGACCACCGGTACTGGTCGTTGAAAACAGCCACGGATTACCGTGAACAGATCAAGGAGGCCGATCGAAAAACCCTTGCTGCACTGGTCGATCAATTCGGGAATGATACCGCTGAACAATTGCTTGTTTATATTTGCCAGGCATATCCTTTCCATGCTCTCCGTGTGGATCTTCGTAATCTCTCGGTGAGTGCTTCAGTCATCGACCGTGTGGAGGCAGAACGACCGAAGGATGGGGCCCCGAAGGTCCTTACCATCGGTTATGAAGGAATAAAGGCGGAATCCTACATGAACCGTTTGCTGCTAAACCAGGTTTCGTGCCTGGTGGATGTTCGCAAAAACGCGATGAGCCGCAAGTTTGGTTTTTCGAAGAGCAGACTGCAGCGGATGTGTAATGTATTGAATATCAGGTATTTGCACGTTCCCGAGCTGGGGATTGCATCCGAAAAACGGAAACATCTCAATTCCCGTGAAGAATTTGATGCTCTCTTCCGGGAGTATGAGAAACAGATGCTCCCCAAACGGGAGGAACAGTTGAAGGAGCTTTATCACGTATACCGGGAACACGGGCGCATCGCTTTAACCTGTTATGAAAGGCAACCCGAAGAGTGTCACCGCCACAAAATTGCCGAAT
The DNA here is from genome assembly GCA_033722415.1 of Balneolaceae bacterium. Classification (GTDB taxonomy): domain Bacteria; phylum Bacteroidota; class Rhodothermia; order Balneolales; family Balneolaceae; genus JAMQKA01. The sequence goes on from JAWVZC010000347.1 coordinate 4,494, forward strand.
ATCTCATTGAGCATTATGATGTGACCGTTCAACACCTGTGAACAGGAATCAATACTTGTATTGCAATCGGTAAACATACCAGACAGAAGATCGTGCCAAC
>JAWVZC010000348.1:0-4585 GCA_033722415.1 Balneolaceae bacterium
CGGGCATCTTCTGGATAATTTCCTGCAGTTCCTTCTGCAGCTCCTCCATATGTTTCTCCAGCTGTTCGCGCTCCTCCTCCGGCAGCTCCTGCAGCTCCTTTTCACTCATCAGGTTGCCTTCTTTGGTCGGTGCGAATGAAAACCCGGAAGGAGTGCGAATCAATGCCAGCCCCTTTTGCTGCGCTTTTTGCTGAAGATCTTCAAAGGTATGATCCTGCTGCTGTTGAATCTGGTCTTTCAGGGCTTGTTTCCTGTTCTGGTACTCTTCCGTTTCAAACGCCGATTGCAGGGTCGGAATCAGGTCTTCCAGCAAGTCATCCATCTTATCCTGCAGTTCCGCGCCTCGGCCCGGCGGCATTTTCAGGCTTTTGGGTTTCAGGTTGTCATCAAAATTATTTACATAACAGATATCTGAAGGCGTTTTTTCCTTGTTGGCCCTCTCCTCCAGGAAATGCCTGATGTGCGTTTCCTTGTCGGTTTTCTGGGGTCCCAGGGCAAATATGTTATAACCCGGCTTGCTCATTTCAACGCCCATCTGCATGGCCGAAGAGAGGCGATCTTGGCCCAAAATTGTCGTAAAATCCTCTATCTCCTCGGTGGTTTCAAACGAAAACTGTTCTACATCACAAATAGATCTCAGGTTTGCAGAGCGTAATTTATCCACAGGCTATGGTTTTTGAGTTCTGAAATTTTCTAATGGTAATACATTCTGGTTACAATGTCATAAATGCCACTTAAACCGGTCTCGTTCCAGACCGGCGATCGCCCTGCCGGTCTCACATGAAATCCCGAATACCGAATGATTGTTTCCACCATATTCGACGAATCCCGGCAGCTTTCCTGTTCCAGGCACCGTCACGGTTACGTGGTATCCAAATTTTTTGTTAATTGGAAGTAAATAATAACATTTGTTGAGGGTAACATAATGCATTTACTGATACGATATATAGTCACCGACTTCGTTCGCTGGAGAGAGGTCTTTGAGGGTCACCGGAGTGCCCAGCAGGAGGCGGGTCTGGAGTTGGAGCACCTGTGGCGAAATGTGGACCGTCCGGATGAAGTGATCCTGCTCTTTTCAGTGGAAGATATTCAGAAAGCAAGGGAGTTCGTCTACTCAACAGAGATACCCCAGGCCAAAGAGGGCTCTGAGATTATCGATGAACCGGATATCTTTTTCCTGGAATGATCGGGGGATCTGCCCGAACGGTCCGTCGCCAGGCAGGGGTTCGCCGTCACTGCAGCAGCCGGGCTGACCTTCCGAACGTGTTACCGGGAATAAAGGCAGCCGGGAAGCGAGCTGTTCGGACAGGGCTGAAATTTTAAAAAATCATTCGTATCGTTGGTTTCAGAAACGGGAAGGGCAAGCTTCGCAAGGGGATACGGGAGATTCGCCTGCTGCTCGTTGGGTACAATTTTTACTGAAACTGAATGTCAACAGCTTATCGTCAATGAAAAAAATTCTGATTCCTGCCGCCGTCGTTGTTCTTCTGTCCGCAATACTGCTGCTTTGGGTTTCGCCCGATAAACCGTCATTCGGTTCCGGGACCGACTGGTACGAGTACCACGGCGGACCTGACCGGAACCAGTACTCCACCCTCGACCAGATTACTCCCGATAACGTGTCGAAGCTGGAAGTGGACTGGGAATATCACACGGGGGATACCGGGCAGGTGCAAACCAATCCCATCATTGTTAATGACACCCTTTATGGAATGACGGCGACCGTGCAGCCCTTTGCCCTGGATGCGGCCACCGGCCGGGAGTACTGGCGCCGGGAAGGGGAGGGACCCAATACCCTGAACAGCAATCGTGGACTCGTTTACTGGAAGGACAGGGGCGACCGGCGCATACTCTATACCCACAACGAATGGCTGTATGCTCTGGAGACCTCGACCGGTGAGCTGGTTACCGCCTTTGGCGACAGCGGGCGGGTCAGCCTCAAAAGCGGCCTGGATCCGGAGGCCGAGGAGAAAATGGTCATGTCTACCACGCCGGGCACCGTTTACGAAGACCTGATCATAATGCCCCTGCGGGTTTCGGAAGGTCCCGGAGCCGCCAAAGGGTACATCCAGGCATTCAATATCAGGACGGGAGAGCTGGCCTGGGTGTTCCATACCATCCCGAAACCCGGGCAGTTCGGGTATGAGACCTGGCCGGAGGGGGTTCATGAAGATCCCGGTATCGGCGGGGCCAACAACTGGGCGGGGATGTCGGTCGACCGGGAACGGGGAATCGTATATGTGCCTACCGGGTCTGCCGCTTTTGACTTTTACGGCGGCAACCGCAAAGGGAAAAACCTGTTTGCCAATACCCTGCTGGCCCTGGATGCGGAAACCGGGGAGCGGATCTGGCACTACCAGTTTGTTCATCACGATATTCTGGACCGGGACCTCCCGGCACCTCCCAACCTGCTGACGGTAACACACAACGGGCGGAAGATCGATGCCGTGGCCCAGCCGACCAAACAGGGTTACATTTTCCTGTTCAACCGCGAAACCGGCGAGCCGCTGTTTGAGATCGAGGAGCACCCGGTACCGGATTCCGATATCCCGGGCGAATACGCCTGGCCCACCCAGCCTTTTCCGGTGAAACCGGCTCCCTACGCCCGCCAGACGCTCACGGAAAAGGATATCAGCCCATTCGCTCCCAACCGAGAGGAACTGATCCAGACGGTTCGCAACAGCCGGTCTGAGGGGCCTTTCACCCCGCTGAGTGCGCAGGGAACCATTATTTTTCCAGGGCTTGACGGCGGGGCCGAGTGGGGAGGTGCCGCCGCCGACCCGGATGGCATACTCTACCTCAACAGCAACCAGATGGCGTGGCTGATCAGCCTGGGACCGGCACTGACTGAAGAGGAGCTGGAACGCATGTCGCCGGGTGAGCGGGTATATGCTACCAACTGCCGGATGTGCCACGGGGCGGATCGCAGCGGGAATCCCCAAAGCGGTTATCCCTCGCTTGCAGGGATTAAGGACCGCCTGACCCGCCAATACACCACAAGTGTGATTGAAGGCGGGCGTGGCATGATGCCCGCTTTCGAAAGCAAACTCACTGAGCAGGAGACCGAGGCCCTGGTGAATTACCTCTATGATGAGGAGGCCCATCCGGGGAACCGGACGTCAGCCGACTTTGCCGCGGATACTTCCGGTGTATCATATCAGATCTCCGGATACAGCAAATTTCTCGATGCCAGCGGTTACCCGGCGGTGCGCCCGCCGTGGGGAACGCTGAATGCCATCGATCTGAATACCGGGGAGTATCGGTGGACGGTGACCCTCGGAGATCACACCGATCTCCGGGGAGATAACGACCCGATTACCGGTACGCAGAACTACGGGGGACCGGTGGTTACGAAAAGCGGACTGCTGTTTATCGCCGGAACAAGTGACGGCAAATTCCGTGCTTTTGACAAGGAGACCGGCGACCTGCTCTGGGAAACCGAACTGCCGGCTTCCGCGTTCGCAACCCCCAGCACATACATGGTTGACGGTCGGCAATATATTGTGGTGGCGTGCGGAGGAACCAAACTTGATACTCCCGGAGGTGACAGTTACGTGGCGTTTGCACTGCCGGGAACACCGGATTCGTAACTGTTGCTGTATCTGAATGACACCTGCCGGAAGATCAGTTCGAGCAGGGTATGGAGGATCATTTATCCTGTTCCAACGTTGCTGGGTCCGTCAAGGGGGGGGGCGGATTCATGTCGATGACATCGCATCAACGGGGCATATCGACAAAAAAGGTGGAGCCGACACCCGGTTCACTCTCAACATATATCTCGCCATTATGGGCCTCCACAATCCGCTTAGTGATGGCCAGCCCCAGACCGGTACTTTTTTCACTGCCCGTGGCCTGAACACTGATTTTTGAAAACGGCTGGAACAGTTTTTCCTGCTCCTCCTCCGGAATTCCCTGGCCTTCATCCCGGACATAAATGGTCAAAATGCCCGGCTTTTTCCGGTCATTGATTCCGACCGCAGTGGTGGTCTCCGAATGTGAATACTTGATGGCATTGGTAATGAGGTTGTTCAGCACCTGTTCAAATTTATGGGGATCGAGCTCAATCATAATTTCGTCGTCCGGCAGGTCGGTGGACAGGGTAATGTTCTTTTTGCCGGCCTCCATGCGGTTCAGGGAAACGGTCCGGCGGATCAGTTCCGCCAGGTCGCACTGTTCGAGGTTAAGATTGACACTGCCGGATTCAATCGCGGAAATATCAAGCAGATCCTCAATAATGCGCACCATGAACTTGCTGGAGTTGTTGATCTCCTGCAGCAGTTCCACCTGGTCGTCGCTAAAGCAGTTTGTTTCATCGTGATCCTCGAGGAGGATGGAGGAAAATCCCTGGATCACGGAAAGGGGACTCCGAAGGTCGTGTGCCGCCATGCCCAGCATCTTGTTTTTCATCTCGTTGCTGCGCTCCAGTTCGGCCGTTTTTTTTGCCAGTTTCCGTTGTGCATTGGCCAAGTCATTATTCAGGCGGCTCATCTCCTCGTACAGGTCGGCTTCCTCCTTCTTCTGCGGCCGGGAATCCGACTGATTTTTCACAAGCTGACGCAGGTTGTTAACCTGTTCGTTGTTGATC
>JAWVZC010000349.1:0-4564 GCA_033722415.1 Balneolaceae bacterium
AGGAACTGTTACGCTTTTCGTATACAAATGTTACGTGTTTAAGTTTTTGGGGGGGTGGTAGCCTGATAGCACGTTTAAAAAAATAAGCGGAGAGGGAGGGATTCGAACCCTCGATACCCTGTTTAGGGTATACTCCCTTAGCAGGGGAGCGCTTTCGACCGCTCAGCCACCTCTCCAGGGAAGTCCCAAATATACGGGCCTCTGTTTTTCATATCAATACAAAAATTCGGATATCTTATTTTGCATTCCAGTACCAGCCCCGGGGTACATTTCCAGCATTTTCATAACGGCCAGGTCGTATTACGGGCTTTCGGACCGCTTACCGTCGTCTTCCTCCAGAATATAGATCTGTGCCAGGTTTCGCCCTTCCTGGGCATAATCGAGCCCGTAGCCAAGGACAAACAGCGTGGGAATTTTAAAGCCGACGTAGTCCAGGGGTACGTCATGGTGCGTTGACTCCGGCTTATGGAGCAGGGTTACGGTGGCGATGGAGGCGGGTTGCTTCCGTTTCAGGTTTTCCACCATGTATTTCATCGACAGACCGGTGTCCACGATGTCCTCCACAAGCAATACGTGCCGCCCCCTGATATCCGCATCAATATCCTTGAGTTCGGTAACCTGCCCGGAAGAAACCTTTTCATCTCCGTAGCTGCTCAGTTTGAGAAAATCCACCTCTGACGGTATCGATACGTGGCGCAGGAGGTCTGACAAAAAAATAAACGCACCGTTGAGCACACCGATAAATATCGGCTTCTTGTCGGCGTAATCCCGGTTAAGACGCTCTGCCAGTTCGGCTACCCGGTCCTGGATCTCCTCCTCTTTCAGGTAGAGGGTAAATGTTTCTCCGTTGCAAATAACCGTCTCGGGTTTGTATAGCGACATCTGTATCTATCTATTCCAGCCGATGACCAGGCACTTCGTGGTATTCCGGTCGCATTTTGCCGGATCGGAGATAGTGCCCGGCGGATTTCTTTTTTCAATTGGCGGAAAGATAACGGCACAGATTGTTTCTTCAAAAGTTTCCAGCACCAGTGCTCGTTTCTTCTCCGCTGCACTGATTTTCCGGTTGGTAAGATGGTCCGCCACCTTCTGGTGACCGGTCATTCCAAACGGCTGGAAGGCATCGCCCGCACGCCACCGCCGTAACACCAGCGGCCACGCCAGGCTACCGGCATCCAGGAAAAGTGCTTCATCATAATCGGGATCCGCGGGGAAGGCTTCCAGCCGGAACTGCAGATCGTTAAAGCGGAAAGGAGCATCTTCAAGTTTTTCGCGCCGCAGGGTAATCGCACCCATATCGTCAAATTGTTCATACACGATTTTCAATTTCCTGCGATCATTCAGCAGGGAGTACCGGGAGGATAGTTGTATCGACTGGCCGGTCTGCAGCGACGGTATTTCATCCACCTGCTGAAGTGCACCGGTCGTTATTTCGATCCCGGGGTCTCGCTTTTTGAGCAGGTGCAGCACCACCGCTTTCTGCAGCGTGCTGTCCAGCGAGGAGAACCGGTCGAGGTCGATACGGTCGCGGGCGTCGGTGAGTTCTCCCGCAATATGCTCAAGGGCAGCGGTAAACATTTCGGCCTGTTCGGAGATCCGCAGCACATTATCTTCCCAACCCGGGAAAAAATCCTCCAGCCTCTCCAGCCATTCATTGCGAAGCAGGTTGCGGGCGAACTCCGATTTCAGGTTACTCTCATCCCGCCGCCAGGGGATATCACAGGTGTCGAGGTACGTCATGATCTCCTGCCGGGCAGTGTCAAGCAGCGGCCGAAAAAGGGGCGGGTCCCAAATATCCATGGCACGCCAGGATGCCAGTCCGGCCCCGCGGAATAGCTTTTGCAAAATGGTCTCGATTTGGTCGTCCCGGTGGTGGGCCACGGCGATGGCGGAGCCGTCATGGCGCTTCATCTGCTCGCGGAATATCGCATACCGACGCCGGCGGGCCCACTGCTGGAAGTTATTGCCCTCGGCATCGGCCGGATCCAGCCGGAAGGAATAAAAGCGGCATCCCCACGCTTCCGCCTTGTTTTTGGCCAGCGCCTGGTCTTTTTCAGCCTCCTCGCCCCTTTTCTGGTAGTTGACATGGACAGCTACCACCGGCAGCTGAAGCTGTCGAAAGATATGCAGCATCGCCATGGAATCCGGTCCGCCGCTGATTCCGGCGATGATGCGCGTGTTTTGTACGTCAGTGAAGTTCTTCTCAAGGTGCTTTTTAACCCGACTTTCAATCGGTAATAAGCCGGACCTGCTCATAGGAAAATGTTTCTACATCTGCATTCTGGTTTACAAGTGTCAGCTGCCCTTTTTCATTGACCCCCACGAGTTTGTACTTCTGCTCATGATCCCTGCCGTTGACGGAAATTCCGACCCAGTCGCCGTAACCGGTCAGCTTTTGATTGATCGACAGCAGCAGCTTTGTGTCGTTGCGATGCCAGCGGGTATAGGCATACTCCATCAGCCCGAGATATTTGGCCAGCAGCGATTCCCGGCAGACATTTTGCCCCCCCAGCAGCTTCATGGAGGTAGCCTTTCGCTCCAGAGAATCACTGAATCTTTCCTGGTTTACGTTAAACCCGATCCCGACCAGCACGCGATCCAGCTTGTTCCCGGCAAACACCGTCTCGGTAAGAAGCCCGGCGATCTTGCGGTCGTTAACGACTACATCATTCGGCCAGTTGATAAAACTGCGCAGTGAGAGCTCCTCCCGGATCAGCTCGGTGAGGGCATACGCACAGGCCAGGGTTAAAACATGGAGGCGTTCGGGGGTGCCCGGCATGAAGGCAACCGTAAAAGTCAGGTTTTGTCCCGGCGACGACTCCCAGTTCCGCTCGTACTGGCCGCGACCCCGGGTTTGGTTGTCAGCCAGGCAGATCATTCCGTGGGTTATCTGGTCCTCGGAAATATTTTTGAGATAGGAATTTGTAGAATCCAGCTGTTCAAAATATGTTACTTCGTGGCCAATCCAGCTGGTATCCAGTTCGGTATGGAATTTATCTACATCAAACAAGATGAAGCGAATTAAATCATGATTATTGCTCGGCCAGTTTACTTTTAAACAGGTCGATTTTGGCAACCTGGCTGGGATCTACCCCGTTTATTATCGCCAGGTAGAAGCTTGTCCAGTCGGCGAGCTGAATCAGTGAAAACATGCGCGTAAGCCGGCTCTCTCCCCGTGTTTTCAGGATCGAAATGGATTCCGCATGATCGCGAATCAGTTCCCGGGTTATATTCATCCGTTTCCGGATACGTTCCCCGTCCTCCTTGTCCGTTAAAAACAGGATGGCCAGCCGCCCGGTAAGATGGGTGATCTGATCCCATCCCACGATTTCGGTATGGGTCATTTCGGGAAACTCGTTTCGGTATGACAGCGTTTTGGCATTTTCCTCGAACTGGGTACACCACCGCATACCCACCGCCTTCATGAAATTGTTGTTGGTATAGATGATCGGCAGGGTTTCCCGGAGTTTCCGTGCCAGTGTCAGTGCTTCATTATCCTCATGATTCGACAACAGATCGACCTGTGTTTGCAGCAGATCGCGCGTTTCACTCAGTTCATCTTCAGAATTGTCCAGGAACCCCAGCACCTGGAACAGGCGATACATAACGATAAAAATATAGCCCACGGCGGCACGGGCCCGTATCTCGGATGGCAATTTAAAATAATCGAACTCATTTCGGGCGGCTGCCAGCAGCAGTTCGCCTCCGGAGGTTATCGCAACGGCCCGGGCACCGTTTTCACGAGCCTGGCTTAAGGCGGAGAGGGTCTCTTCGGTATTTCCGGAAAAACTGGAGGCAATTATCAGTGTGCCCGCTCCCACCCAGCGCGGCACTTCGTACCCCTTCACCACCTCCACAGGAACGGGAGAACGATCCCTGGTATAGGCCTGGATCAGGTCACCGGCTATAGCCGAACCGCCCATACCGGCAATACATACCTGCGTTATGCCCGACGTATCGAACCCCAGTTCAAGATTTCGGGTCCGGGTTACCGCCTCATCCCACCGATTCGGGAAATCGACGAGCAGGTCCCACATCTTCTGGGAGTCGTGGCGTTCGATCATCGATTTCGTCAACTCCATAGTGCCGGAATTTTACTTCTGAAAATTCGTGAAAATGTCATTCACTTCCGCGGTTGTCACTGCCGCCAGCACATGGTCGGCCATCTCCCTCATCTGATCAAGCGAATACTCCCTGAGCAGGGTCTTTACCTTGGGGATGGAAACCGGAGACATGCTCAGCTCCGAAATGCCCATACCCATCAGGCAGAGGGCCGCCTTGGGATAGGAAGCGATCTCTCCACAGACCGCAATGCCGATCTCTTCGTCCCGTGCTGCTTTCACGCAGTAGCTGATAAGCTCCATGATGGAGGGATGAACCTCCTGGTAAAGTTCGGAAATCAGCTCATTTCCGCGATCCACCGCCAGCGTGTACTGCGTAAGATCGTTGGTGCCGATACTGAAAAAATCGACCTGTTTGGCAAAAGCGTCCGCTTTGACCGCCACGCTCGGCACCTCCACCATGATCCCGATCTCCACCTCGTCATCCACGGGAATTCCTTCCT
>JAWVZC010000350.1:0-4558 GCA_033722415.1 Balneolaceae bacterium
ACTTTGAGCGCATGGCAGTATAGCTTTGATTAGATGAAATAGATTATTCTGTTCCCGACAAATGGATCATAAAATAGGAAAAAGTTCGAGAATCTGGTATAACCTTACGATTAAGCTTTCTGGGGTAGTTCTGTAATGTTTCGCGTAACAATTACGACTAAATAACCTTATAAACTAAAATTCTGACACAGATTTTCAACTTCCCGGTGCCTGAAACAGGATACAACGTGATCATTTACCAGCCCGGTAGCCTGCATATGGGCATAGATGGTGGTACTGCCAACGAACTTGAACCCGTGCTGCTTAAGATCGTGAGCCAGATTGTCCGATATATCAGTTGAGGCCGGTAGTTCGTCGATCGACTGCCATTTGTTGATAACCGGTTGCCCGTCCACAAACGACCAGATATAGGCGCAGAAACTGCCGTGCGATTCCTGGATTTCCATAAATCGGCGGGCATTGTTTATCGCTGACCTGATCTTCATCTCATTCCGGATGATACCGGGATTTGTTATCAGGTCTCGAACGTCCCCTTCATCAAACCGGGCTACTTTGTTAACATCAAACCCGGCAAACGCATGTCGATACCCTTCTCTCTTTTTCAGTATGGTACTCCAGCTCAGTCCCGCCTGTGCGCTCTCAAGAACAAGAAATTCGAACTGGGTTTTGTCATCGGTCACGGGTACGCCCCACTCCTCGTCGTGGTAACGTACATATTCGGGGATTGTATCCTGGCACCACTCACATCTATTTTTCATATATTGGGCCTCCGTCGGTAATTAAGACTGCATAAGTATCTCAAACAAGCTAAAGATAAACAAAATCATACCAACGCGTATGCTGTGGGAACAAACGACCGATTACTTTGCGAAAAAAAGTGGAATTAGTGAACATCTTGGTCATCAGATCAAGAGCCTCTCCGAGTTTTTGGAGGAAGCGATTACCGACAAGGATGACGGGGACCTGATTGACGATATTACCACCCTGCCGAAACTGGCGGCCGAAGCATTTGATGAAGGGGACGAGGAGACCTTGGAAAAACTAAAAGAGGAAATCGGTGATCTTTCAACCGAAAAGATCAGTGCCCTGCTTCGGTACTACACTGTGTATTTTCACCTGATAAATTCCCTTGAACAGCATGAGATTACCCGGGTTAACCGGGAACGCTCCTTTAAAACAACGACCGACCAGCCGCGGACCGAAAGTATCGCGGAAGCGATCTATAAACTCAGCGAGCAGGGGTACAGCAAGGAGCAGGCCCTGGAAGTGATCGGCAAGCTGGATATCCAGCCCACCATTACAGCCCACCCCACAGAGGCGCGCCGCCACAGCATCCTGCTGAAACAGCAGCATATTACTTCCATGATCGCCAAACTGGAGCAGGAGCAGTACACTCCCGACGAGCGAAAAACCGCCGTGCTCGAAATATTAAACGAAATCCACCTTCTGCTGGCCACCGACGAGGTGCGCACGGCCCGGGTTACGGTGGAAGATGAGGTGGAAAACGGGATGTTTTACTTCCTGAACTCCATCTGGGAAACGATACCCGTACTCTACGACGATCTTCGCGAGGCGTTTAAAACCTATTACAACGCCTCCCCGGAGCTGCCGATCATCCTCAAATACCGGTCATGGATCGGGAGCGATCGCGACGGTAATCCCAAGGTAACCACCGATGTGACCTGGGATACGATCCTGGAACAGCGAGAAAACGTCCTCAAACTGTACCTTGAGGAGCTGGACGAGATGCGCCGATACCTCAGTGTGTCCAGCAACAAGTACGAGATTACGGAAGCACTTCAAAAATCGATAACGGAGGATAAAAAACAGTTCTCCCTGTCGGAACGCTACCAGCGACTCTACCAGCATGAGCCGTACCGGCAAAAAGTGACACTGATCATGCATAAACTGCGGTACCAGCTGCAGGAACTCCGGGAGGGCAGGAAAGGCGAAGTACTGGAGGAAGCACGGAAATATACCGCTGCCGATTTTATCGACGATCTCGAACTCATAAAAGAGAGCCTGCAGCAGGGCGGACTCGAAGGGGTGAGCCACTACGGCAAACTGAATGATCTGATTATCCGTGCCCGGACGTTTGGGTTTCACCTGGCCTCGCTGGATATCCGCCAGCATAGCAAAAAACATGAAGATGCCGTAGCGGAGCTGCTCTCCCTGGCGCAGGTAACCGACGAGTATGTGGACCTGCCGGAAGAGGAGAAGGTTGAGGTGCTCACCCGGGAGCTCTCCAATCCCCGGCCCCTCTGCCCGGTAAAGGCGAACGTCTCGGATAACACCAGGGAGCTGCTGGATGTATTCTCGCTGATCGGTGATATGCAGGAGCTGGATGCCAACAGCTTTGGATGCTACATCATCAGTATGACCCACGGAATCAGCGATATGATGGAGGTGCTGATTCTGGCCAAGGAGACCGGGCTCTGGAGTTATGAACAGGATACCGTTGACAGCAGGCTCGACCTGGTGCCGCTGTTTGAGACGATAGAAGATCTCGAGGAGTGCGGCGATATCATGAGCACGATCTACGAAAATGAACTCTACCACGAGCAGGTGGTGGCCCGCGACAACTTCCAGGAGATTATGCTCGGCTACTCCGACAGTAACAAGGACGGCGGCTACTGGATGGCCAACTGGGCCCTTGAAAAAGCACAGCAGCAGCTCGGCAAAGTCTGCCACGATTATAATGTCGACTTCCGGCTGTTCCACGGGCGGGGCGGTACGGTAGGTCGCGGAGGCGGTCGTTCAAATCAGGCGATCCTGGCGTTGCCGCCGATCAGCAATAACGGCCGGATCCGCTTCACCGAGCAGGGCGAAGTAATCTCGTTTCGCTACTCGCTCTCCTCCATAACCCGACGGCACCTGGAACAGGTGGTCAACGCCATGATTCGGATCACTGTTTCCGACAGTGATCCCACGCAGCAGGATCGCGACCGGCTCGAGGACGTGATGGAGCAGATCGCCCAGCGCTCGATGAAGGCCTACCGCGACCTGATCGACGACCCGGAGTTCTGGCCGTGGTATACCGAGATTACCCCGATCGAGCATATCAGCCGCCTTCCGATCGCCTCACGACCGGTCTCGCGCAAGGGCCCGGATGCGGCCGACTTTGACAACCTGCGGGCCATCCCGTGGGTGTTCGCCTGGACACAGGTGCGGTTCAACGTTCCGGGCTGGTACGGTATCGGGATCGCCCTCAGGGAGCTGATTGATCAGGATGAACAGAACCTGGAACTGTTCCGGGACTGGTACAAAAACTGGATCTTCTTTAAAACGATTCTCGACAATGCTCAGCGTGAAATGGCCCGTACCCATCTGCCGACCGCCCGGGCCTACACCGCCGAAGCCGACGGTAAATTTTACGGCATCATTGCCGATGATTTCCAAAAAGCGGAAGATGCCATCACGGCCATCACCGGTCTCGATAACATCCTCGACAACAGCATGGTGATCAAACGCTCCATCTGGTTCCGGAATCCGTTCACCTATCCGCTCAACCTGATGCAGGTGGAACTGCTGGAGCGTTGGAGGGAGGCCGGAGACGATGAAGAGGAGGATCTGCGCGAAGCACTCTTCCTGAGCATCAATGGCATCGCCGCCGCTATGCAGAGCACCGGGTAGGGAATATTGAACCGCAAAACAGGGAACACCGAATTGTGAAAGTACCATCTCAATGTTGGGTGTTCCCTGATGTTACTGCCGTTGAAACCTTTCGCAAATTTCTCTAATCGGATATGGAGGGGCTTGTGAGGGTAAAGGGAAGGATATCGTATTCTGCAGGGAAACCGTTATCCCATAAATTTTAATGACTGTTGATCTGCAATTTTGGGGATATCTGGTTATAGTCCCGCAATACTCAAAGGGATTATTCGAATTGTTTAGAATTTCGGTGGAACGCGGTGCCAGTTCCCCAATGGAAGCGCAATAGGGAGTCTCAAGACGAAGACGGTCCCCTTTCCTGATAGTGTTAACATGCACTGTACGACACTGCTGATTATCCGGTAACGTTTTACGGATGTGAGGTGTAAATTGCCCCTCTTGAATATGTTAGATTATATGATCTCTGTACTCCTCCTTGTACACATCAAAATACTGAACAACGGTTTGAGCTGATTCAAGACAGCTAAATAATGGTTGGCGACGTGTTCAAATAGAGCCGGTTGTCAGGGATGTTACCACCTTTGCTAATATCCAGTAAGAAGAGAGTAGGCGAATCGAAATCCCGAATACTCGATTAAAAGTTCAGTCAGCAAGATGTAATGAAGCACTTATTGGCAACACCTGAAAGAATTTTACAAAAGACGAGTACCGTCAATAAAAGCTTTTCCATAAAAAAGATTTGAGTACCAGGAGTCCCTGTTTCACTAAGACGGCATTGGTTTGTTTTCTCCCTATTTAACCTGAGTTCGACATAAGGACGTACCGAAGCTTACTGAATATAACGCGTTTAACGGTTAAAAAAGTAGTCTGTATATCATCCTGGACTTGTTTCAGGATCTCGCAAGGCCGTTGCCGTTGAGCTCAGCTCGTAACAAATCAACGCTCA
>JAWVZC010000351.1:0-4530 GCA_033722415.1 Balneolaceae bacterium
GGTAACATTCACAAGAGGCGTAATCCTGGAGCCAAGCCCGTGCAATATCTGATATCACGCCGTTCTGCTCCCGATCTACCGGCAGTTTCACGACAGAGAAAATGGGTCCCGCCAATGTAATATTTCATGGTAACCATTTGATTTTTCCGGTTTTAACCAGCTATTTATTAGTAATGTCAACAAAAAGGGATGGCATGCTCAGGTACGTGTTAGCTTTCATACTGCTGGTTTTGGCCGGTAATCGCTATGTACAGGCTCAACGTCCGTTGCCGGACGTCCCGGACCTCTCAGATACCACGAAAGTAAAGGCTCTGACCGACTCAAGTTTTGAATACTCCTATTCCGCTCCCGATAAGGCTATACGTTTTGCCCGGAAGGCACTCAACCTTGCTACCGAAATCGGATACAGGAAGGGAGTCGCCGGGGCCCATCGTGAGCTCGGTTACTCATGGAGTGTGAAAGGAGCGTTTGCAAAATCGATGGAACACTTCGAAAAAGGGATTGCGATAAGCCGGCAGATCGGTGATACCCTGGCGCTGATCAAGCAATTGAGTGATTTGGGCAGTGCTTATACCAAACAGAGCAGGTATGAGAAGGCGCTGGAATACCATTTCGAATCTTTGCACCTTTGCGAGCACATTGGACTGGAACGCGGGATCAGCGTGAATCTCAGTAATATCGGCCTGGCATATTTTGAGCTCGATGAAGATGAGAAGGCACTTGAGTTTTACACCCGTGCCCTGGAACTGAACAGGCAGCGCAGTGACAGCGCCTCACTCTCGGATAATTACAATAACATCGGGTTGCTGCATGGTGACCAGGGCCGCGATGAGTTGGCCGTTGAATACCTTGAAAAAGCACTGGATATACGGCGTACCCTCGGGTACAGGCTTCGTATTGCCAATTCGCTAAACAACCTGGGTCGGGTATACATGCGCCGGGATCAGCACGAAAAAGCCCTCGATTACCTATACCGGGCCCTGGAAGTCAATGACAACCGGGATCAGAATCTCTCATCGATCATCCGGGAAAATCTTGCCAGAACGTATTTATCGGCCGGCCGTTATGATTCAGCCCTGGTGAACGCCCGGAAAACGCGCGTGCTGTCTCAGAAGTACGGGACCGATCTCGGGGTGAAAGTCGCCAGTGAGTTGCTTACCTCGATTTACCGGGAGCTGGGACAGTTTGAACGTGCATTTGAGACTCAGCAGCACGTGATGGCCCTGAAGGACAGCATACTGAATGCCGAAAAAATGCGTCAGATCAATGAGCTTCAAACCAAATATGAGACGACACAAAAAGAGAAGGAGATCGAACTGCTGGAAAAGGAGAAAGAGCAGGAAACCCTTCTTCGCAACGCATTTCTTGCCGGGCTTATACTGATCGGGATCATCGGGTTTTTGATCTACAACAGGCAGCGGCTCAAAATACGAAAAAAACGCATGGAGCTGGAAAACAAACAGCTAATAGAGCGGCAGATGGAGCGTGATATCGCCTATAAGAACAAACAGTTAACGACGCATACACTCCATATAGTGCAGAAAAATGAAACAATGAAGAATTTGAAAAAGAAAATCCAGGAGATCAGGGCGCAGGAAAATGGAGATGTAAACCGATCCCTGCAAAAACTGAAAAATATGGTGGATTACAGCTTCTGCCTGGATGAAGACTGGGAGCAGTTTCGTTTCTATTTCGAGAACGTTCATACCGGTTTTTTTGAGGCCTTAAAGCAGGAGTATCCCGACCTGACCCCCAATGAACTGCGTCTTGCCGCCCTGGCCCGGTTGAACCTTTCGATCAAAAAAACCGCCACCGTCCTCGGTATCGCACCAAACAGTGTGAAAACCGAACGCTACCGGCTCCGAAAAAAACTGGGATTGCAAACAGGTGAAAATCTCACGGATTTTCTTATGAAGCTGGAAAATGAGTATTCCGCGCATCATTCCCACCCTGCCTAATCAATCTGAAACCGGTTGTCGGATGGCATTCCCGCCTAAACATCATGATGCCATCTGCAATTCTGAGGTCTATGTACCCGTTGTTTACCTATTGTTGACCTGCCTGAAATTGCCCTTCTTGCCTTCACAAGCTAGGTTGATAGCGGTTAAATCTCCGGTAAAGTGAGTAAAAACAAATAAATGCAACTAAAAAATAAATACCGTTATGAAACGATTTCTTGCTCTTTTCTACGGCGTAGTGTGTTACCTGATATTTTTTGCCAGTTTTCTCTGGCTCGTCCTGTTTACAGGCGATTTTGAAGCCTACGTTCCCACTACTGTCAACGGGGTAACGGAGGGGAACTGGTTCCAGGCCGCTGCGATCAATATTGGTCTGATAGTCCTGTTTGGAATCCAACACACCGTAATGGCCCGGAAGTGGTTTAAAGAGTGGTGGACCTCGTTCGTCGGCTGGGCAGTGGAGCGGAGTACCTATGTGTTATTCTCAAGCGCGGCTGTCCTGGTGCTGCTCTGGTTTTGGCAGCCGGTCAATATTACGATATGGAGTGTGGAGACAAGCTGGGCAGCTCTTGTCCTGCAATGGGGCTTCTGGCTGGGCTGGCTGATTCTGTTTCTTTCCACATATATGATCGATCATTTTCACCTGTTCGGATTAAAACAGGTATTCCACTACTGGAAGGGCCGCAAACCGGTATCCCCAAAATTCATGGAGCCCGGATTTTATAAATATGTCCGCCATCCGCTGATGCTCGGGTTTATTATCGCTTTTTGGTCGACTCCACATATGACAGCCGGACACCTGATACTGGCTGCGGGAATGACCATCTATATTTTGATCGGTATCTATTTCGAGGAGAAGGCGATGGTTCGACGGTTTGGAGATGAATACCGGGATTACCGGGAGCGCGTTCCCAAACTTTTTCCCGGTCTCAAGTGACCAGCAGCCCCGGTTTATCCATTGTTTTATGCGGTCCGTGTGTCCGAAGAAAACTGAAAAGTACCGGGTGTATTCCCGGCAGTTCAACAGCTGAAAAGTACAAGGCACATTACATTAACGGAGGTTGCCATATCCCAGCCTGTCAGCTGAATAGAAGTTTCAGGTAATCATGGTAGTGCGAAAGCTGTTTTGCCACAATCCCGGATTCCCTGAGCGATTGTGACAGGATGAAAGCACCTTCAAAAATGGTGAGCAGCATATCGGCAAGGCTTTCGATATCGACCTCCAGGGCGGGGTCATGCCTGCTTGCGACCTGCTGCAGTTTTTCGAGAACCCGTGTTCGCCACTTCAGCATCGACTCCCGGATAAGCTCCAGAATCTGTTCATCGAACAGCCCGGATTGCTGCAGGTAGGAGGCATAAAGGCAGCCCGGGAACGGTTCTTCCAGCGCCTGCATCTCCTGTTCAAAAAGCTTAACGAAGATCAGGAGCTGTTGAAGTGGATCGTCACTAAGGCCCTCCGCCTTGTCCATGGTGTTCTCAAGGTGTTCAGCATCGGCGGCGGCATAACGTTTTACCAGGGTATGGCCCAGCTCCGCCTTGCTGCTGAAATGGTGAAAAAAGGCCCCCTTGCTGACACCGGCATCCTCGATAACGGCATCCACTGTTGCCCCCCCGAATCCGTTTTCAAGAATGATGGACTGGGCGGCATTCAAGATCTTGTTGCGGGTGTTTTCCGGGTTTCTCTCCATGAGATGCTCTTGGTATACCAATTAGTTTGTTAACAGGTGATCATGTTTGTTCAGTCAAGAATGATAGAATATGGACGTTGGCAACCAAATTAACAAAAAAAAATTGAAACAATGCTTGGAAGACGGCGTAAATATTTATAACATACCGACTAGTTGGTTTGTAAAATGTCAATTAACCCAAGTGGAGGAAAACAATGTGTAATACCGCGATAACAATGCCGCAAACGGCAAGTACAAATACAGGTTTTGATGAATGGTTTATTACCGCGTTTAACAGTGGTACACTTATGCTGATGGTCTCCATCGGTCACCGGACAGGACTTTTTGACGCCATGGCTGAGCTCGATTGGACCGACAGCAACCAGCTGGCGGAAAAGGCCGGGTTACAGGAACGTTACGTGCGCGAGTGGCTGGGGGCGATGGCTACCGGCGGCATCGTGGATGTCAACGATGGCGGCCGTTACAGGCTTCCGGCTGAGCATGGCCGGTTTTTGACCAGGAACAGCGATGCGGAGAACCTGGCTTCCTTTGCCCAGTATGTAGCCATATTGGGTGCAGTAGAAGACGATATCGCAAACTGTTTCCGGAGCGGTGGTGGTGTACCCTATGAGAAATATGGTCGTTTCCACGAAGTAATGGCCGAGGACAGTGAAATGACGGTTGTAGAGGCCCTCGAGGAGTTCATCCTGCCGCTCGTCCCCGAAGTGCAGCAAAAGCTGGCAGATGGTATCCGTGTGCTCGACCTTGGGTGCGGCCGGGGAAAAGCACTGCTGAAAATGGCGGAGCAGTATCCTGACAGCCGGTTTCACGGAATCGACCTTTCGGAAGAAGCGATCTCATGGGCCCGGAAACAGGTGCGGGAACACGATTTGGCTAACATCACC
>JAWVZC010000352.1:0-4530 GCA_033722415.1 Balneolaceae bacterium
AGCACATATGACGTCAGAACTTTAGTGATTCTGTTGCCGTTGCCTTCACCTATCAACCATAAACAGCATAGGCAGCAGCAACAAAAACCATATGCCATTTAACAAAACCACGCAAACAGGCGGTTACGAAAATGAGCCCTATCCCAGGCTGGAGCGAAAATCTCCCTTTGAATCGAAGATGGAGCGATTTTGTTATGCGGCCGGGTTGCTCAACCTTCATGAAAGGATGTTCCGGTATCTGGCCGGTCAGGTCAAGCAGGTGACCGTTTCCATATCTGTGGTGACCAATTTCGGAGAAATTGATGGATTCAAAGAATACCGGGTAATTCATGACAACGTTCTCGGACCGGATCGCGTCATTCCGGCCCCGGATATGGACACCCACGAACAGATTATGGCCTGAATCATGGATACCTGCAACATGAACAAGCACCATACCGAGAAAGCGG
Organism: Balneolaceae bacterium; assembly: GCA_033722415.1. GTDB lineage: Bacteria > Bacteroidota > Rhodothermia > Balneolales > Balneolaceae > JAMQKA01. Next base: position 450 of record JAWVZC010000352.1, read on the forward strand.
TGGTCACCGTCTTCAATTTCGAATGGGTGCAGGAAAAGCGGGAGGATTTCCGGATCAAACTAAGGGTAATCCGCCGCTTGAACCGCTTGATACAAACGGCCTTCGACAACCTGTACAAAGCAAGCGAAGAATATGATATTACCTTGCATCAGGCTGCCTATGTTTACGCCATCAACACGGTAGTGGCAACCCTGAAAATGCGCGGTATGTGTACCTGAAGGACCTGAATTATCCCGGACCCCATGAGTGAGAAACAGACAAAAACCCTGACATTGCCATCAAGTTTTGACGAAATACAGAAGGTGGAATCGTTTGTAAGAGATCTGCAGGACTGGATCGGATTCAGTGAGGAGCTGTACGAAAATGTCAAGCTGGCCTTGAGCGAGGCCGTCACAAATGCCATCGTTCACGGAAACCAGGAGGATAAGGCCAAGAAGGTTTACATCACGGCATACCGGGAAGATGATCTTCTTCAGATCAGTATCAAAGACGAGGGCGATGGATTCGACCCGGGAACGCTTCCCGATCCGCTGAAAGAAGAAAACCTGCTAAACGTGGGGGGGCGCGGGGTTTTCCTGATCGAGCAGTTTTCGGACGATGCGACATACTCTGAGAACGGCACAAAACTGACCATGCGGTTCTCCCTCAAAAAATAGGGCGGACCCGCAATTTGAGGTTCTTCGCAACCTACCGGTGTATCTGCAGTTGGAGATCTGGCATTAATCGCCGGCTCTCCGATCTGTCACCATCCCCATCAGTCGCAGCAGTTCCGTTTCCGCCGCTTTCGCCTGGTATCGCGCCTGAATCAGGCGGCTCTCCGCATCAATCAGCGTCCGCTGAGCCTCTCTCAGTTCGATCGAGTTGATGGTCCCAAGCTTGAACCGCTCAAGGGCGATTTCAAGTGACTGCTGGGCATAGATCAGGTTTTCCTCCTCAAGCCGCACCAGCCTCAGATAGTTTTGGTAGCCATTGAACTCCGCATTCAGATCGGCCCTGACCTGCTGGCGTTGCTCCTCGATCCCCAGCTCTTGATTCCGCAGTTCGATCCTGGCATTCTGCAAACGTCGATTAACGTCAAACCCGTCGAACAGGGGAATCCTCGCCGTAATACCGTAATTGAACCCTTTTGACCGATTCAGCTCTACAAATCCGGCGCCCGATTCATTCAGGTTGTATCCGTATCCCAGGTTCAAATCGAGTTCCGGATAACGTTCGGCCTCGATCTCCCTGAGTTCAAGCTCGCTTACCCGCTGATCGGTTCTGGCTACGGCCAGCTCAAGGTTGTTAGCCAGTGCAGTGGAAACGATCTGTTGGTAGTCCAGATTTCTGTTGACCGGAATTTCGTTAGATACCATGAAGTTTTGGTCGATATCACGTCCCAGAAGCTCATTCAGTAAAACCATGGCATCGTTTACAAAAACCTCCTGTCGGATTACGGCAGCACGGTCGGCGTTATAGTCGGCCCGGGCCTGCAGCAGGTCGTACTCGGAACCGGATCCCAGGTCTCTCTTGGTTTCGGCAATCCGGATTCTCTGTTCTGAGATTTCAAGGGTACTCTGCAGAACATCCAGGATCTTCTGCTGGCGTACGATATTGAAATAGGCGGTGATGATCTGCGCAATACTGTTTTCGATCGTCAAACGGGCGCGGATCTCCCCCAACTGCTCCAGTTCGGTTAATTTCTCGTAGGTAGTGAACATCCCCAGCCCGTCAAATATGGTCCAGTTGAGCGAAGCGGAGGCGTTGGTCGTGGTGGTCTCGGCATTGTCCACATCCCGGTCCGGGATGCTGTTGCCGGAAAAGGAGGTCTTGCTGTCCTCAATGCGCCGGCTCCTGGATGCCGTTGTCGACAGCAGGGGAAGAAATCCGGCATTGCCGATTGACCGGTTATTCCCGGCTATCTCGGCTTGGTTACGTGCAATACGGATCGAAAAATTGTGTTCAAGCCCGATCCGTATCGCCTCTTCCAGGACGAGCAAATCCGATGGTGTATCACTCCGCCCACCCCGATCCGCACTTTGTTTCATATTCTGTGACACGACTCCCCCCGCAAACAGCAGCTGAAGCCCGATGATAATGGTGAAGGTGCGCAACATGGATCCTGTGATCTTATGTTGTATATGAGATTGGGTTAAACATTCGCCGGTTCGAGTTCTTCCGCTTTCCTGATCAGCTTGGGGTCCACCCCGTCGTCGGCCGACTTATCGGGCGAAACGTAGGAATAGATGGCCGGAATCACGTAAAGAGTCAAAATACTGCCGATCAGCAGGCCACCGATAACCGAAATACCCATCGATGTGCGGCTTTCGGCACCGGCTCCCAAAGCAAGCGCGATCGGCAGGATACCCAATATGGTTGACAGGCTGGTCATCAGTATGGGGCGGAAACGGGCCGCCGACGCATCCTTGATCGCCTCCATGATTCCCAGCCCCTGCTCCTGGCGCTGATTGGCGAACTCCACAATCAGAATGCCGTTTTTGGTGACCAGACCTATCAGCATGATCATCCCGATCTTGCTGAATATGTTCAGCGTCATGTCAAAATACCAGATCGACAGCAACGCACCGGAAAGCGCCAGCGGCACCGTGAATAGGATGATGAACGGATCCCGGAAACTTTCGAACTGGGCAGCCAGTACCAGGTAGATCAAAACCAGTGCCAGCATGAAGATGAAATTCAGGTTTGATGCACTCTCCACAAAATCTCTTGAGGGGCCGCTCAGGCTAGTGGAAAACGAATCGTCCAGCACCCGCTGGCCGATCTCGTTCATGGCGGCAATACCCTCACCGATCGTCTTGCCCTGAACCAGGCCGGCTGAAATGGTAGCCGAAGCGAACCGGTTGAAACGGAACAGCTGCGGCGGACTGCTGTGCTCGCTTACCGTCACTAGGTTGTCGAGCTGAATCAGCTCATTCCGGTTGTTCCGGACATACAGGGTCTTAAGATCCACCGGTTCGTTGCGGTTCTCGCGAGATACCTGCCCGATCACCCAGTGCTGCTTGCCGTCCATGATGAAATAACCGAATCGCTGGCCGCTGAGCGACAGCTGCAATGTTTGGGCTATATCCACGGCCGAGACACCGAGCGCACGTGCCCGTTCCCGGTCGATCTGCACACGCAGCTCGGGGCGGTTGAATTTCAGGTTTACGTCGGCATACGTAAACGTCGGGTGATTTCGGGCCTCTTCAAGGAACTCAGGGATGACTTCCTTCAATTTATCCAGGTTGGGTGCCTGCAGTACGTACTGAACCGGCAGTCCCAGGCTCCGTGTACCGATGCTCTGCGGCTCGGAAACATAGGTTTGAGCGCCGCTCAGGTTCCTGACGATACCGGTCAGCCGATCGGCTATCTCGTGCTGCGACCGCTCCCGCTCCTCCGGATCCGAGAGAATAGCGAAGGCAAAACCCGAATTCACTGAACTGGAAGCCCCGAAACCGGGCGAGGTGACCGAAATCACCGCCTCCGCCTCCGGCACTGTATCCTTGACCGTGGAGACCAGCTTGTCCATATAATGGTCCATATACTCGAACGAGGCACCCTCCGGCGCCTGCGCGAACATTCGAATGCTGCTTCGGTCTTCCAGGGGGGCGACCTCTTCCGGTAAGATTGACCCCAACCCGTAAATGGTGAAACCGGCAACGGCGATCACCACAAACGCCAGCCAGCGTTTGTCCATAAACGATTCCAGGCTGTTTCTGTACAGCGCGTTCAATTTTTGGAAGAACGGCTCGGTCTTATAATAAAACCAGCTGTGTTTCTGGTCCCTCTTCAAAAACTTGGAGGAGAGCATCGGCGTCAGGGTCAGGGCCACAAACGTGGATATGACGACCGCCCCCGCAATCACCACTCCGAATTCCCGGAACAGCCGCCCGGTTACCCCGCCGATAAACAGGATCGGCATGAATACCGATACCAGGGCGAGCGAGGTGGCCACAACGGCAAAAAATATCTCCCTGGCACCCAACACGCCCGCTTCGACCGGATTCAGTCCCTGTTCGATCTTGGCGTAGATGTTTTCAAGCACCACGATCGCATCATCCACCACCAGTCCGATCGCCAGCACGATCGCAAGCAGCGTCAA
>JAWVZC010000353.1:0-4526 GCA_033722415.1 Balneolaceae bacterium
GAAAATGAAACAGAGCACATTGCCTGACCAGAAACTGGACGTACTTGCCCTCGCCGCCCATCCCGATGATACCGAATTATGCTGCGGAGGGACACTTGGAAAACTTATACGACAGGACAAAAAAGTGGGAGTGGTTGACCTTACCCGTGGTGAGATGGCCACCCGTGGAACCCCTCAGGATCGTCTCCGGGAGTCACAGAATGCGGCAGATATCCTGGGCTTGTCGGTCAGAGAGAACCTCGGGCTCCCCGATACCCGCCTGCAAAATACCCCTGAAAACCGCCTGAAAATCATACGGATCATCCGTAAATACCGGCCGCACGTTTGCTTTGTTGGCGCACCGGTCGACCGCCACCCGGATCACGGCAATGCCACCGCACTGCAGCTTGACGCCATCTTTTACAGCGGACTTACCAAGATTGAAACGAAGGATGATCACGGGAACAACCAGCAGCGGTGGCGCCCCTCTCACATTCTACATTACATGCAGGATCGCCCGTTCGAACCGGACCTGGTATTTGATATTTCCGACACTTTTGAACTTAAAAAACAGGCGATTCTGGCATTTGAAACGCAATTCCATGTAACAGATCCGGGAGACGAGCCGGAAAGTTACATCTCTTCCAAACGTTTTTTCAAAAATATCGAAGGGCGGGCCCGGCACTACGGTCACCTCATCGGGGCGGAGTTCGGGGAGCCGTTCCAGTACTACAATGGCCCGGTACCGTGTACCTCATTCGGGGAGTTTTTTGATTCAGACCCGTTTCGGTGAGCTTGGGGGTATGACTGAAAGGTAATGAGAGAACTTCATCCTATCTTGTAATAAAAACTACCTGTTCTTCATTACGCAACGTATCACTCGATACTTCTAGCTCATCTTGAACTACGTCTTAGCTTTTCGTTCTTCAGGCGTAAAATGCTCTTCCACGGCATTGAGCAGGAATTGGTGAATCTTCCTGTTGCCGCCGAGAATTCGTTTTCCGAAGAGCCAGTCTTCGCCCCCCTCCCAGTCGGTAACAACACCGCCGGCCTCCCTGATTAACAGGCTGGCGGCCGCCACGTCCCAGGCATTCAGGGAATACTCGTAAAACCCGTCAAAACGCCCGGCGGCCACACAACAGAGATCGTAAGCCGCCGATCCTGGACGCCGGAGCCCGTGAGTGCGATGAACGAGGTATTCGAACATCGACATGTAGTTGTCCAGCAGCGACATATCGCGATATGGGAAACCGGTGCCGATCAGCGTTTCCGCGGGATCGTAATTTTCAGAGACCGTAATTTCTGAACCATTCAGGTAGGCTCCGTGCCCATCTGCGGCACTGTAAAGCTCTTCCCGGCACACCTCCAGCACCACGCCGACCCTGGGCTTCCTGTTTTCCCACATCGCAACCGATACGCAGTAGATCGGAAAACCGTGGGTAAAATTGGTGGTGCCGTCGATCGGATCGACAAGCCAGGTTCGTTCCTCCGGTACTTTTTTTGCGCCGGCACTCTCCTCCGCCATAATCTGGTCGCCGGGAAATGCATCACGAATTACTTCGAGAATCGCCTTTTCCGTTTCCAGGTCGGCATCGGTTACCAGGTCATTTTTCCCTTTCAAATCCACCTCATACGCCTTGCCGGCGCTATATTGTTTGATCACTTCACTTCCTTTACGTGCCGCTTCCCGGGCAACACTCAACTCTTCTTCGTACTCAGACATCAATATTATTTTAATTATTTTAACCGTTTTAGATGGTTCCCATTACCGTTATCTGCTGCCGTTTATACAGCTACAACTATACAGCACTCATGATCCACAGACCACGAGCCGTGACTCATTTACAAATCCTTCTCCCCTTTCATTTTATATTCAAACACCTTTTCCGTGACACGACGAGCTTCCTCCGAATCGGGATCCGGGAAGAGCTCATCCAGCGGTGACTGCTGCAGGATGGTTCGCTGCCGCCCGACCTCCTTCATGGTACGCATCACTTTTTTACGATCTTCGGCTGAATCGCTCTGCTTGTATTTCTGGTACAGGTCTACCTGGAAGCGATCCAGGTAATGAATTTTCAACGCTTTAAGCGCCCCCTTGGCCGTCAGGTAGGGGTTTTTGTCCCGTTTATACTGCACCCCGGTTTTCTCGGAGTGGCGTTCACTCACCGAATGCTCTTCCAGCGCAATTTCACCCACCAGCTGTGGATAGGGGTGTTCCCGGTCGGCATAAACCTGCACGGAAACCTCCTTTTCCTCTTTGTAGCGCTCGATAATGTCCTGGTAGAAGGCCCTGAGCTGCTCATCCTCAAACTGTTGCTCATTACAGAGGGAGCCGATATAGTCGATCATATCGCGCCCGTACATCAGCATAAGCCGGATCAGCTCTTTCTCGTAGTTCGGCTTTTTACCGACGATATTTTCCTGTTTCGCCTTGCGTTCTTTTTCCGCCTGCTCCGCCTTTTTTTCAAATGCGGCGGTGTGTCTATCCGGTCGGGGGATCGGCGGGGCCTGCTGCTGTTGCCGCTGCTCCCGCTCACGTTGTCGCTTTTTACGCTTCCGGGCCCGCTCTTTCTGGCGCTCCAGCTCCTTCAGAATTTTTCCCAGCTCATCAAACAGTGCCCGGTCTCCCACTTTGGCCAGTCTGTTGAGGTGCTGAACGTAGGTTTCGCGGGCCACCTGGTCCGGCATATGGGCAATACTTTCCAGACACTCGGTAATCACCTTCTTTTTTTCGGCCGGATCATCCCATCGCCCATCCTGCTGAGCCTTGTGGACCAGGTAGCTCAGATAATCTTCGGAGTTCTCCTGTTTCAGCTCCAGGAACGAATCCGTGCCAAACTGGCACACAAATGAGTCGGGATCTTCCCCCTCCGGCAATTCCAGCAATTTCACATCCATCCCCTCTGCCAGTGCAATATTGATCCCGCGTTTCATAGCCGCCCGTCCGGCTGTGTCGGAATCGTAGATCATGGTGATGGCGTCGCCGTAGCGGTGCAGCAGGTGCATCTGTTCCCTGGTCAGAGAGGTCCCGCTGGAGGCCACAACATTGGTTATATCATGTTGAATAAGAGTGATGACATCGGTGTAACCTTCAACAAGCAATACATTGCCCGACTTTCGTATGCCTCCCTTGGCGAAATTTACTCCGTACAGCACCTCGCTCTTGTTGTACACCTTCGTCTGAGGCGAATTGATATACTTGGCTGTTTTTTCATTTCCCAGCACGCGCCCGGCGAATGCGATCACCTTGCCGGAGGGATTGAAAATCGGGAACATCAGCCGGCCGCGGAAGGTATCGTAATATCCCGATCCCCGGGTGCTCGGCTTGATCAGCCCGGCCTCCAGCAGGTACTCTTCGTTGAGACCGGAATCAAGGGCGGCCTTGTAAAACTTTTCGCCACCCCGCGGCGCATAGCCAAGCCCGAATTTTTGCATAATTTGCCGATCATACCCACGCTTTTGAAGATACTGCCGGGCCTGTTCCGCCTCGTTGCTTTCCACAAGCTGCCTGTGGTAGTAGACCCCGGCATAGCGAAGGGCGTGATAGATCCCCTCCCGCAGGCTGTATTCCTCATCAAACTCCTCGGCTTCCTCCTCCTGGGGCAATGTAACGCCGAATCGTTCAGCCAGCGTCCGCATCGCCTCTACAAAGCCGATGCCCTCCATCTCCATTACAAAATTGAACACATCCCCCGATTCACCGCAGCCGAAGCATTTGTAGATCCCGAGATCAGGGGTAACATGAAATGAGGGCGTATTTTCATCATGAAACGGGCAGAGGCCCTTGTAGCTGCGGCCCGACCGCTTCAACTTCACATAGTCCTCCACTACCTCGACAATATCTGCCGCATCACGGATCTCTTCTTTTTTTGAATCGGGAATCATGGGTGCCGTTTTTTACCGTACGCAGGAATGATAAGGTAAACATGCCTGATTATCACCCGGTAAATCTGTTTTCGGAAATTCAAAGACAAAAAACCAGCGGCTGCATAGGAATCAACAAACGGTGATACAACCCAAAATTTAAACAATGACGTTAATTCGGCTGATATTTTCCTGTTCTACCGTTCTGTAACCTCATAAAAAGACTAACCCGGATTACTCACAAGTATTGAGGATTAATTCATGTATCATACTCAAGGCCAATGACTTATATCAAATATAACAATAACATAAGTTTAACTGGGTGTATTGGGCTGCGAAATTTCCCCCTCACCGGCGTTGAAGCGGAAATACCCTGCTCAACGTCCAGGATAGGACGCCTTTGCGGATATGTCCGCTTCGCCTTGCTGAGGAACAAATTTCTTGGTGAGACATCCGGGCTAACGGTTTCCCTGAGTTAAATTACCGATAAATCTTTTAAAAAATTTGAGACAGGGTAACCTTCGCCTCATTAAAGTCAGCCGGGAGCGCACTATCCGTCTGTTTACTGCACTGCCCGGCAGAAATTTTACCCGATATTCCCGATCAGGGGGGCGAAAAATGCAACGGTTTTGACCGATACGGGTTTTGGCAAATCAGAACCTAGTGGGTATATTCCCACCGAC
>JAWVZC010000354.1:0-4522 GCA_033722415.1 Balneolaceae bacterium
CCGTCTGAAATCCGTAAAAGATGAAACGGTCGACAGGCTCGTGGAAGAAAACGAGGAACTAGCTGAGGAAGAGGATACCATTCGCAATATCTGCAGCGATATTGAAAAGATAGAACTCCGCTCCCTGATTCTTAATGAAAAACGTCGCATCGACGGGCGGGGCCCGGAAGATATTCGCGATATCTGGACGGAAGTCGGCTATATGGCTCGCACCCACGGGTCGGCCATCTTTACCCGAGGAGAAACCCAGGCCCTCGTATCAGTAACGCTTGGCAGTAAAAAGGATGAACAGGCCGTCGACACCCTGTTCGATGAAGAAGCCAAATCGTTTTTCCTGCATTACAATTTCCCGCCTTTCAGCGTAGGTGAAACCGCATTTCTGCGCGGTCCGGGGCGTCGTGAGATCGGCCACGGGCACCTTGCCGAACGGGCGCTGCGCAAGATGATGCCTTCCTTCGAAGATTTCGGTTATGTCATTCGCGTTATTTCGGATATCCTCGAATCCAACGGCTCCTCCTCAATGGCCTCCGTCTGCGGCGGTTCCATGGCGCTGATGGATGCCGGTGTGCCCCTGGATAAACCGGTGGCCGGTATCGCCATGGGAATGATTGTCGGTGAAGAAGATTCGGTGGTTCTATCGGATATCCGCGGTGAAGAGGATTTTATGGGCGACATGGACTTCAAAACAGCGGGCACCCGCGAGGGAATCACCGCCACCCAGATGGATATGAAAGTCCAGGGAATCTCTTTTGACGTTCTGGAACGCGCCCTGGAACAGGCCCGGGTGGGACGTCTTCATATCCTCGACAAAATGAGCGAAACGATCAGCGAGCCGAGGGAACAGCTTTCTCGTTATGCCCCGCAACTGCTCAAGATGGAGATCGATGCCGACGACATCGGCGCCGTAATTGGGCCGGGCGGTAAAGTGATCCAGGGGCTCCAGCGTGAAACAGACACTGAAATTCACGTGGAGGAAGATGAAGACCGGGGCAAGGGACTTATAACCATCTCGGCAGACAGCCTCGAGAAAGCCGAAACCTGCAAGAAACGGATTAAGGAGATCCTCGGGGATCTCGAAGAAGGGGCCGTCTACCACGGTGTGGTAAAAGCGATCAAGGATTACGGCGCTTTTGTAGAGATTGTACCGGGCAAGGATGGCTTGCTCCACGTTTCCGAAATCAATCACTCCCACGTTAAAAACGTGAGCGACGTCCTGTCGGTGGGTGATGAGATCGATGTTAAGCTGCTGAAAGTGGAACACGGAGGTAAACTTCGACTCTCGCGCAAAGCGCTGATTCCGAAAAACGGAGGAGATGAATAAACCCGTGTTAAGGTAACAATAGGTTGAATACCGACGCCGTTCTTTCCAAAACTGAAAGAACGGCGTTTTTATGTAGTAGCCCGGTTTCGGTAAAAAGGCGGCAGGTTCAGTAGGCCGAAGCAGGCCGGTTCCGGGGTCACCCACCGGATACCTGCTATTTGCGATGCCTCTTCAGAACCGGGTATCGATTTGTGAAAATCAGTAGCGGTACCATACGTCCACCCATTAATCATCCGATAACTGATCATATAACAGATTTTATTCATGAGTAAGGTAAATGAACTGGATTTTGTCAATAAAACGACGCTTGACAACGGGCTTACCATCGTGACCGAGAAGATCGACAGCGTCAAAAGCGTAACTGCCGGCATCTGGGTAAAAACCGGAAGCCGCAACGAAACGGACAGGCAGGCCGGAATCACCCATTTTCTTGAACATATGCTCTTTAAGGGAACTGAAAACCGCTCCTCCTACGATATAGCCATGAGCATGGAATCGGTCGGGGGATACCTGAATGCGTTTACTTCTTCCGAGTATACCTGCTATTATTCCCGCTGCCTGAATACCAAGCTGGACCGTGCCCTGGATGTGCTTTCCGATATGGTACTGCACCCCACGTTCCCCGAAGAAGAGATCGAAAAAGAGAAAAAGGTGGTCATCGAGGAGATGAAGATGTATCGCGACAGTCCGGACGACTACCTTTTCGAGGAGTTCAGCGGTAACGTGTTTAAAAACCACCCGTTGGGGCGGCCGGTAATCGGGTATGAACAAACGGTATCCAATTTTGAGCGCAGCGATCTTTATGAATACATGGAAGAGCGATACCAGCCGTGGAATCTCCTGGTCGCGGTGGCCGGAAATGTTGAGCATGAGACGGTGGTCGAGATCGTGGATCGATATTTCGGGAATATCACTTCAAAAAAGCAGCCTGAAAAAGATCATGATCTCGCCGCCTACGAACCCGACCGACAAACCTATACGAAACCGATTGAACAGACGCATTTGATCATCGGCAGGAGGGGGCTGGAGTTTGATCACGACGACAAGTACCGGCTGCTGCTCGCCAACACCGTGCTTGGGGGCGGCATGAGCTCCCGGCTGCATCAGAATGTGCGGGAAAAGTACGGCTACTGCTACTCCATCAATACCTTTAACCAGTCATACAAGGATACCGGTTTGTTCGGTATTTACGTTGGTACGGATCTTGATTACGTGGATCACGTGCGGGAGCTGATCAACAGGGAGCTGGAAAAGCTGCAGGAGGAGACGATTGTCGGACAGGAACTGCAGGAGGCCAAGGCCCAATTGAAGGGCAAGCTTGTGCTCTCCCTAGAAAGTACCAGTAATCGGATGTCTCGCCTGGCCAAGAGCGAGCTGTACTATGATCGTTTTATCACGATCGATGAGCTTATCAGCGAGATCGATTCCGTCGACGCGAGTGCGATACAGCGCTTTGCCGAAGCCTTTTTTGATACCCAGCAGTATTCCGAAGCACTGCTTATTCCTGAAAAAGCGGTGGATCAGGTATCATAACCGAAAAAGCAGCGTAACCAAGCTGCTGTAGATTCCAGGACGGTATAAATAAAAAACATCCGCCCACAGGCGAGTAGGCCTGCAGGCGGATGCGTGGTTGAACGGAAATGTAAGCTGAAGTTTAAGTTGGCATTGTACGGTTTAGGTTATTGGTAATATGAACGTGTTGTCACAGTGACAACCCGACGACGATATACATATTCTCGGAATCCGGATTGAAGATCACCGCTCCGCTGAGGGGAATGGTCAGGCTTTCGGTAACCACTATCTCTTTGCTGGTGCCGACGCCTAGGTTAACCAGGGCAAAATCTCCGTCGGTGGAGTGCCAGCCGTCTCCGGCACCTGCGAACAGGCTAACGCTGCCGGGAGCGTACCCTATCTCAAAATAGGTGTCGTCTCCGGCCGAGCCTTCACCGGCAAATATATAGTTACCCGCCAGGGACACATCCCCAATGGAGTATCCGACATTCAGCTCGAAGGCATGACTGTCGCCTTCAAAAAACGGTCCTGATGCTGCTGTTGACGTAGTGGGATACCAGTAGTCGGTGACACCGAGGCTCAGGCCGAAGTCGAAGCTGTAGGCGGTGTACAGGTCCATTTCCTGGAACCCGTTATAACCCTGTGATCCCCATGCCCCGAGAGCAAATCCCCCCGAACTGAATTCAACATAGGGTTGAATGGAGGGGCCGTCAAAGGCAACACCCCGGAATACATATGTACTGTAGAGGTCCACTCCCGCACTTACGTCCTGTGCTTCGGCCGATTTAAATGGTATGCTGAACAGCATAATAAGAGTTCCGGTAAGCAGGTACTTTAAAAACTTGTTCTTGGTATTAGTAATCATAATATTTTCGTTAAGATGTTTGATCGTTAATCGTGGTTAAACATTCTTGTGTTTAAGTCGGCGGGAGCGACCCTAGAGCGGAGCTCCCGGCCGACTTTTTTAAAAAGATAGAGAGAGAGTCATGGTTTAGCGTGTGCAGCAGGCTACACTTCGCCTTCGATAAATTCGTCGCTTCCCACGAACTCCGGATAGGCACGATTGTCATGCTCGTGCAGGTCAAGTCCTTTGGCTTCAAGTTCACCGTTGACACGGAGGCCTACCGTAGACTTGATTATGCTGAACAGGACATAGCTTACCACGAAGGTCCATACGAACGCGGCAGCAATACCGAGCAGCTGCACACCGATGATGGACGGGTCGAATCCCTGGGTGCCCCAGAGTCCGGCCGTGGTATCAAAGAGTCCGGCTGCGAGGGTACCCCAGGCACCGCAGACGCCGTGAACGGCGATGGCACCCACAGGGTCATCCACGAAGGTTTCCAGCCACTCTGAGGAGTATACCATGATGATACCGGCAATAGCACCGGCAATGATGGCAGACCCGGGAGAGAGGTTGGCACATCCCGCGGTGATCCCGACGAGTCCGGCCAGTACACCGTTGATCGTCATCGGGGCATCGGGCTTGCCGTCTTTCAACCAGGTAACAATCATGGAGAAGGTGGCGCCGGCAGCCGCTGCCAGAAAGGTATTCATCGCGATAAGGGCGATGCTGGTATCTCCGGTTGTGGTGGAACCGGCGTTAAAGCCGAACCAGCCGAACCAGAGGATAAAGACCCCCAGGGCCGCAAACGGAAGACTGTGGCCGGGAATATGCTGCGGTTTGCC
>JAWVZC010000355.1:0-4494 GCA_033722415.1 Balneolaceae bacterium
ATCCGCTTTCGATAAATGCACGGCCGGTCAAATCGTCGTCGGGCCGCCACGCCGGCAGCAGCACCGTGGTACTTATGCCCATGGCTCGCTGGTGGTTGACCAGTTCCCGATTGGTCCGGCCGTGGTAATCGGTATGTTGATGCATATCGATGATCGGCTCTGTCGTGCCGGATCTGCTTCCACCCGGAGTCGGACGGCCGGCCAACAATGCCGGAGTAACTCCCAGTGATACCGCAGCTCCCAGGCCGGTCCATATATTTTGTCTTATAAATTCGCGCCGTGATATTTCCTTCCTTGACATAATCGGGTACCTTATTTTTTCTATTCTGATTCAGTCTCGGATCTACGTCGTTTCCGGGACCGGCACTCCCACCCGGTCGGCCGGTCCTGTCAATTCCGTCAGGGGTTCGAGTTCGCCCTCCTCGTTATTGCGGCGATTGACGGCAAAACGGGCCACCCCGTTGCCGGCATTCAACAAGGCCGGTTCCATGTTGCGCTGCGCCGTTACCATCACGGCCTGCCTTCCATCGGCATCTTCCGGTGCCAGCGCATTTATCCACAACGGCTGCAGGATGCCTTCCGAGGGATGATCGCGGAACCCGTATCCGTTCACCCAGAGGTGCTGATCCGGTGTGATATTGTTTTTGGCTGCGCCAATTTTACATTCCGTGGAGATTGATTCGTGATTATCCCCGGTTACCCCTGCCGACACAAATCCTACGGAGATGATAAATTCGAATACCACCACTGAGAGGAATTTATACATGGAAGGCTTTATCAGATTAATATATTAATGGCAAATATTCCATTCACAGTCGCTGATTGCCCTTCCGCCCGTCTTAGTGGTTCGTTCCGTAATCACTTCTGTGTGCACGAGCGTCATTACGTAAGCTTTCGTTTTAACATAAAGCAGGTATAAATTCCACGAAAAAATTTGAAGGTAGCGGATGATATAGCCCGCAATAACACGGCGGTATTTCCACCTGCTTCCATCAAGAACCTGTCACTTTTGATTTCATGATTCGGAATGACGATTGGCGGGAGAAGGAAGATCAGGAAATTCTCCGGTGACAAAAAAAGAAATCGGGCTCTTCCATTGTAGAAACCGGTTGGTGGCGAAAAAATCTCGCAAGTGCTTTTCACAACCTGAATATTGCTGCGTTCAAGCCGTGCAATAACGCGTAAAAAGTGTTTCACATTGACACAGAAATGCCCCTATTAAATACCAATCGTTCGTAACAGGCAGATTGAGCGTTTTTTGATTCCCTTTCCAGATATCGCCACCATCCCTGATTTTTAATTAGCCAAAAAATCTGAATTTTAAAAATTTTTGCCACGCATCACCCGGATCCGGATGGACAATCCAAAGCGTGACCTGAACAGATATTGCTGTTTCAGAACGCCTTTTTACGAGATTATAATTCATCAATATACAGTTGTTTGCCAAAACGAACGGTACTCGCACTTTGGGTTCAATGACAGGATCCTTTAAAATTTCACCCTCGATATTGACTTGATATTCATATTTACGTCGACCTTCCAGTACGTGCATACCATCGGGTCCGGCCCGTCCTCCGATACCGGCAATAACGTTCGTTATTATATCACTCCATTTGTATCTTCCCGCCGCAGTTTTAATCCGACAATACATATGAATCAAACGGGATGAACAGCCCGAACACCCAGTCACGAAGGTCCAATTTCCAACAGGTTCTCCTGATCGGTGGCATCGTGCTGATCGCCATCAACCTCCGTCCCGCTTTGGCCGGGGTAGGGCCTTTGGTCGGGGCGATCCGGGAGAGCACCGGACTTTCGAACACACTACTCGGGCTGCTCACCACCCTTCCGCTTCTCTGTTTTGCCGTTCTTTCGACCCTGACCCCGCTGTTTACCCGGCGTTTCGGTATTGAGGGTACGCTGGCGGGAGCTCTTCTCCTGCTGACGGCAGGTATTCTGCTACGAGTGCTACATTCTGTACCGGCGCTATTCGCCGGGACACTTTTTGTCGGCATCGCCATCGCGTTCGGCAACGTGCTGCTTCCCAGTATCGTTAAACGGGATTTCCCGCATCGGACCGGGATCATGACCAGTGTTTATTCCAGTGTCATGAGCTTAGGCGCCGCACTGGCGGCCGGGGTCAGTGTACCGATTGCAGCAGGTCTGGGCTGGGGCTGGCGATGGTCGCTCGGCTCATGGGCGGCGCTTTCGTTTCTCGCGCTTCTGATATGGCTTCCACAACTTCAGCACACGACCCTGCCGGGCCGGTCGCGAAGCTTTCGCAAGGCGATGAAAGATCTCGGGGGTTCCCTGCTGGCCTGGCAGGTGGCCCTGTACGTAGGGCTTCAATCGTTCACTTTCTACGTAATTCTCGCGTGGTTGCCGGAGATACTGCAGGGGCGGGGCTTCGACCCTTCTACCGCCGGCTGGCTGCTCTCCCTCTCCCAGGGTATTGGGATTCTGGGAACCATGCTTATCCCCCCATGGGCTGAAAAACAGGACGGTCAGCGCAAGCTGGTCTTGCAACTGAGCGTACTGGAGGGCCTCAGCCTGGTCGGGCTGTTACTGCCATTCAACTCCTGGATGCCCCTGTGGGTGTCTCTGCTCGGTTTCGCACTGGGAGGCAGTTACGGGTTGGCCCTGCTCTTTATCGTTTTTCGGTCGAGTAATACCGAAACAGCTACCGAACTTTCCGGGATGTCCCAGTCGATCGGGTATACCCTCGCTTCCGTCGGCCCCACCCTGTTCGGTGCCCTGCACGACCTCACCCGGGCCTGGCTGATTCCCTTACTGCTGCTTTTCCTTGTCGGGCTGGTAAAACTGTTCATGGGGCTCGGTGCCGGGAAACCCCGGGAACTGGATAAATGATAACGACGGCCCGTCATCTCCGGGCACACACTGTCACGATACGCTGACGATAGCTCATTCCGCCTCCCTCCTCAACAAACTCGTTCCACACCTCGAGGACTTCCCGCTCCAGGACCGAGCGGACCCCCTCATCGATCTTTGAAACGATCGCCGCCAGCGGGGTACTGTGTATGTATTGCCAAAGAAATTTTTCCGGGGGAGGGAGACTCAATGTACCGATCGTCTCATCTATTTCAATCTCATCGAATTCAGCCTCAACGACCAGTTCCCGAATCCGGGTGGTCTCATGCAGTGTAAACACATGATTTACAAACCCCGCGGCTTCCGGGCCAATATGCTTCTCCATCGCCACGGCCAGCGCTGCGAAGGGATCCCCTGCGGGACCCGGCAGATTCAGCACCAGCAGGCCGATGCGATTGCTTTCTCAGGCGTCAAATCGCGCCGCGATGGACCCCCCCAGGAGATGCCCGACCAGAACAGGCGGCGATGTGCAGGTCCGCCCGATCAGTTCCGCCAGCCACCGGAATACCATCTCCAACTCAAGTGCTCCACCGGTTCCTCTCGATGATCCGTGGCCCGGAAGGTCGGGTAGAATAACCCGGTGTGTCTTAGCCAGCAGCGGAATTACACGCATCCACCACAATGAAGTCTCACCCGGCGGCGAGCGCGGGCCATCCAGCCGCTTCCCTGGGCTTTGTCCCCCCGGTTGAACAGGGTCATTCCCAACCAGAACGCCGAGTAGGCTGCCCTGTTCGCTTCGCCCCGATCTCGAAACCGGTTGTGGACACGAGTCCAAAATTCGATACACTCGGAGTATTTGCCGACCAGGTAAGACGCCTTGGCAAGGCGTTCCAGGTCTTCGGGCTCCAGTGGAGCCTCTTTTTCCGCAGCCGAAAAAAGGGAACGGGCCTCTGCCCATTTCCCCCGTTGGAAGGCCTCCCGCCCGCGGTCGATTGTATCGGATTTGGACATCGATATCTCGATTATCGGATGACGGTCCATCAAACCGGTCGGACTAACCGGAAAATCCAATGATCTCTGAACCGCATCGTACTTTTGTGATGTCGGAAACTTTTCAATGAGTGAAACAGATGAGATCGTTTTTCATTCATGAGCCTACTTGCCCACTATCTCAGCTATAGCATCCCAATACCACACGAACAGGCAATAAATCAGATTCTGATTACCTGTTCTGCAACCATCGGGAAAGTGCGGTTCCGGTTGCCCGTGAAACTGCCTGTACCGGGTTATTGGCCCGATGCAATCCACTCAATTTTTTTGCGCTACTATGCAGATCGATTCCAGCTGCAGTTCCCTTCCCTCAAAATCCATCTTCGGATCGGCCTTTTCTTTGACTTCCAGAACAGCAAACCCGTATTCGTTCAATATCGACTTCCAGCTCTCCTTCCCATAAAGAGAAAACCCGAATTTCGTGAACGGAAATTCCTGCATGCTGCGATTCGACCTTATCCCGGTATAAAACAGACCGTCGGGTTTCAGAACACGATATACCTCCTCCAGGTGCGTTCCGGGTTCTTCCCAAAAATAGACGACCATGTTGCAAAACACTTTGTCGAACGAATGGTCCGGGTAGGGTAGGTCTCGACTGCTCCCCTTTTTGAGATCCAG
>JAWVZC010000356.1:0-4490 GCA_033722415.1 Balneolaceae bacterium
GGCGTGGCGATGGCTATCGGGGTTATATTCGGATTTTTCCCGGCCAAACGTGCGGCAGAACAGGATCCCGTTAACGCGTTAAGACATGAGTAAAATGATCACAAGATCAACTATTGCAATTACGATACTGCTCTATTCATTATGTACATTACCTTTGTCTGCACCTGCACAGTCCGGAACCGGTCAGCAGATCGGAAGCCTCACGCTGCAGCAGTACATCGATATCGCCCAGGAGCAGAGCCCCGTGGCACGAGCCGCCCGGTACGCCCTTTCCTCCAGTCGGTGGGATTACCAGTCGTACCGCGCCGACCTGCTGCCGGGGCTTTCCATCCGGGGAGATGCCCCCAATTACAACAAGAGCATCTTCTCCAACGTGCTGGATGACGGTACCATCACCTTTTCCTCGCGACGCCAGTCGGAGGCCTCCACAACCGTATCGATCAACCAGAATATCCTGCAGACCGGGGGCACGCTTTCCCTATCTTCCGGGGTAACCCGGCTCGGCATATTCGAAAACGAAAACACCTACCTGTGGCAAAGCACCCCGCTGGTGGTGGGATTCCAGCAGCCCATTTTCGGCTTCAACAGCCTGAAATGGCGTACCCGGCTGGAACCGCTGCAGTACGAGATCGCCAGAAAAGAGTTTGTCGAGGATATGGAGGGGCTGGCAGTGACCGTATCCGACCGCTTTTTTGATGTGATGCTGGCCCGGATCAACCTGGAAAACGCCGAGTTCAATGTTACACGGAACGACTCCATCTACCAGATATCACAGGGACGGTACAACGTGGGCAATATTGCGGAAAATGAGCTTCTGCAAAGCGAGCTGGCTCTCCGAAATGCCGAGGCTGAACTCACGCGTACACGCCTGGAGTATGACCGAAGCCTGAATAATTTCAAGATCATCCTGGGATATCCCACCAGCGTTGAACTGGACGTGACACCGCCAACAGCTCTTCCCGACCTCGACATCAGCGTGGAGAAGGCCAAAAAACTGGCCATACGGAACAACAGCGAGGCCCTGAACTACCGGCTGGATGAAATCCAGGCCGACAGGGACTATGCGCAGGCCAAGAGCGAAAGTAACTTTTCGGCGACACTTGTGGCCAACTACGGGCTGAATCAGATCTCGGCTGAATTCTCCAACCTTTATGAAAACCCGGAAAATCGCCAGTTTATCACCGTCGGGTTTGAAGTGCCCATCTTCAACTGGGGCAAGCAGCAGACGCAGATCAACGCCGCCCGAAATCAGCAGCGGGAAGTGGCCAACAGCGTGGAGTTCCAGCGGCGACAGTTCAACCAGCAGGTGGAATATACCGTTAGCCAGTTTCTGCAGCTCAAAGACCAGGTGCTGCTGGCAGCCCAGTCCGACACCATTGCCCAGCGGCGGTACCAGGTCGCCCAAAACCGGTACCTGATTGGCAGAATCGACATCACGAACCTGTTTATCGCACAGAACGAAAAAGATGCCGCCCGGCGCGAATATATCCAGGCCCTGCGTGACTTCTGGACCGGCTGGTATAACCTGCGCCGGCTCACTCTCTACGATTTCCAAAACAACCAGCCAATTCAGTATCGGTAGCCGAGGGTGTTGCCAGCCACTGCCCGCTCCCTGGACGGGAAATCATCAACACCCCGGGGATGGTCTTTTTAATGATCAGAATCACGGGATCGCCGGAACCGGCATTGCACTGTAAGCAGCTGGCTCAATACCCGATTACTAACCAGACCTCACTCGCGGCTCCCCGGAGTCTCCCAAATATCCGATACGATGACACGCATAAATCGTATACCGGCCTTGATCCTTCTGGCCGCTCCCCAACCCGTCTGTTCGCATAAAACCTGTTGATCCCCTTTTTCTACTTGCTATTGAAATTTAAGCCGTTAACTTATGGGACTGTAATTTTCTATATTCACCGGAAATCAGTAAACCAATCGGGATTTATCACATGGACGATACCAAGAAAAACAGTGCTGAAGAATCATCATCACTCTCACGGAAGGACTTCCTGAACCGTTCTGCACTTGCGGCAGCAGGCTTTTTTGTGGTTCCGCGCCACGTCATCGGCGGCAGCGGTTATAAAGCGCCCAGCGATCGCCTGAATATTGCCTGCATCGGTGTGGGCGGAATGGGAGCCGGCAATACGCGCTCGCTTTACGATCTGGGGGAAAACATCTACGCGCTCTGTGATGTGGATGAAGAGTACGCCGCGGAAACGTTTTACAGCTATCCCAAAGCCAAAAAATATATCGACTTCCGGGAGATGCTGGACAAGGAAAATGAAATCGATGCCGTAGTGGTGGCCACCCCGGACAACACCCATGCGGCTATCGCGATCTATGCGATGAAATTGGGCAAGCACGCTTTTGTCCAGAAACCCCTTACCCGAACCATCTACGAGGCGCGCCGCATGGCCGAAGTGGCCGAAGAAACAGGTGTAGCCACGCAGATGGGTAACCAGGGGCACTGTTTTGAGGGAACGTATGATATTGTAGACTACATCCGACAGGGAGCGATCGGAACGGTCGAAAAAGTGGATTGCTGGACCAACCGCCCGCGAGGATTCTGGCCGCAGGGAGCCGATGTGGAACCGGCTGACAAGTCGCACGTGGTACCCTACACCATGCACTGGGACCTTTGGGTGGGACCTTCCCCGTATCGTCCCTATGATCCCGATATCGCTCCCTTCGCCTGGAGAGGCCGCTGGGATTTCGGAGCCGGTGCGCTCGGAGACATGGGTGCCCATATCATGGATCAACCCTACTGGGCACTGGAGCTCGGCATGCCGGAAAGCGTGCACGCCAGCTCCACACCGTTTAACGACGAGGCATTCCCGCTGGGATCGGTCGTCAATTACCAGTTCCCGGCCCGTGGAGACCAACCCCCTGTGGAACTTACCTGGTACGACGGCGGACTTACCCCGCCCCGGCCTGCCGAGCTGGAAGAAGGCAAACCGCTTGGATCCTGGGGCGGCGGCATGATCTTTTACGGCAGTGAAGGCATGCTGATGGCGGATGTGTATGGCAATAATCCCCGATTTATTCCTGAATCATACAAGGAACAGGTAGGACCTCCGAAAAAATCAGTTGAGCGTAAAGAGGGAATACACGAGGAATGGGTAAAGGCCTGCAAGGAGGGTGGCGAACCATCCTCCAATTTCGGGTATGCCGCCCGCCTTACCGAGACGATGCTGGTCGGAAATATGGCAATCCAGTTCAGCGATCAAAACAAGCGCCTGCAGTGGGATGCCGAGAATATGCGCGTGCCCAACCAAGAGGAAGCCAACGAGTGGCTGGATCAGCGTAACAATTTCCGAACCGGGTACCGTGAGATTATCGGGTAGAAAACTGGAGCCACAGCCCAGTTACTGTGAGAGTGCCGGGAGCGCATGCAGCCGGGGCATCCGTCCCCCCGTCAAGCAGGCTGGCTCTCGCTTCAGTAATTCGTTGGAATCTGTACCACGGAGCAGGTATCGTTCCGGCGAAGGACGGCAGTGTCTAGACCAAGAATCAGAACACCGGCCTTCCAGGTTCCCAATACCTGGAAGGCCTTTTTTACTATTTCAGGAATATTCCGGCAGCACCTCAAAGAATTTGGCCGACGTATGTATGCCCCGGTAAAAATCCTTCAGCGAAAACTTCTCATTGGGTGAATGAATCGCGTCGCTGTTAAGGCCGAACCCCATCAGGATGGACTGGGCCCCGAGCACACGCTGAAAATCAGCTACGATCGGGATTGACCCGCCCTCCCGCGTAAAGAGCGGTTCTTTTTGGTAAACCTCCTCAAACGCTTTGCCGGCCGCTTTCAACCCGTGAAACGACAGATCGGTCATTGCCGGGTAACCGCCGTGGTGCTCGGTAACCTCCACCGTCACCGTATCGGGGGCCAGTGATTGAATATACCCGGTGAACAGCCGCGCAATCTCTTTCGGGTCCTGGTCGGGTACCAGCCGCATACTTATTTTGGCACCGGCCGACGAGGGCAACACGGTTTTGGCTCCCTCTCCCTGGTATCCGCTCCACATCCCGTTCACGTCCAGACAGGGACGGGCCGTTGCGCGCTCCAGGGTGGAGTATCCTTTTTCTCCGGCGAGCGCTTTTAAGCCCAGCTTCTCCATATACTCCTCGTCATCGTGGGGCAGTTTTTTATACTCCACCCGCTCTTTTTCGGTGAGCGGTTTTACCCGGTCGTAAAAGCCGGGAATGGCAATTCGGCCGTTCTCATCTTTTAGTTGTGATATCATTTTACTGAGCTCAATGGCCGGGTTGGCTACCGCCCCCCCGTAAACCCCCGAATGAAGATCCCTGTTCGGACCGGTCACATCCACCTGCATGTAGCACAGGCCGCGCAGACCGTAGGTTATGGACGGGGTATCCTCGGCAAACATGGCGGTATCGGATATCAGCACCATGTCACATTCCAGCAGCTCTTTGTGCTCCTCGATAAACGGGACCAAATGCGGCGAGCCGATCTCCTCCTCTCCTTCATA
>JAWVZC010000357.1:0-4485 GCA_033722415.1 Balneolaceae bacterium
CGCGTTCCAGTTCCGGATCACAGGCCCGGTTGTAATCCGGGTGATATTCAAATACGTTGCGGTGTCTCCTCTCCCATACCTTAGACGCACCTCTGACCCGTGAATAGTAGTAAACCAGATTTTTTACCTTTTTCCTGGCCGACAAATCGCTCTCAAGCAGAATATTCTTTATCATGGTTCTCTTTTTCTCTCTTCCTCAATTGCTTTCTGCCACCATATTTCCCAGTTCTACGGATGTCAGGAACTCTACATCCGGCCAGGTATGAACGATGGTTTTCAGCAGCTTGCGGAGCAGATTTAGATTTTTGTCCCTGTTACGCTCATCAATAAACCCAACGTAATTCAACCGGTGAGTGGAAATGACAGCCGGTTTATTACACCGGAACGCGATCTGAATATCTTTCAGGCAGCGGTCGACGGGGTCGGTGGACTCCTTTTGCAGCGCGGGTTCAAATGTGGCATTCCTCACAAGGTAATACTGGTTAAACGAGTTCGTTTGTCCCAGGTGGTACTTGTTGATCCTGTAGCCACCATCAAACAGGGGTTCTTTCATCTTTTTTCTTCCCTGGTAGAAACGGACCCCTTTGGCTGCCACCGCTTCATCGAAATCCGGTGACCAGATATGATTCGGAGCTATAAAGGATAGCGAGCGGTATCCGAGCAGCCGGTGGAACAGGTCCAGCCCTTCCAACACAATTTGCTTTTTTTCCGTCTTGTCTTCCGGATCGGTATACCGCAGTGCCTCCACATACCTGTTGCCCCTGCCCGCGGTACCCCTGGGGATGGATCCCGGCATCCGGTGTGCAAATCCGAAACGGGCATCGGGATCATTTTTTTGCAACGCCTGCATAAATTCGGCGACATTCAGATGTTCACGGCCGTGTGACTGCGGGTAAAATACCCCTTTTTTCCGGCCATCTTTCCACAAAGAGAAACAATTCGCGTGCTGCGGGTACCGGGCGAACGTATCTGTTACCAGTTCATAGTGATATTCCCGGAAATCGGATTCCGCGATCTTTTCAAAATCCGGGTTTGCGACAAGAACATTGGCCGTAAACACCGCCGGTTTTCCCCGGGAATCACGGTGTTCCGCCAGCAGTTCGAACAGCAGCTCCAGGTCCGTTTCACCGGCCAGGCTGTCGTAGCGTTCATACGCGATCTGATCGACGGGATATCCGGCCTTCAGGCACTGCTGGTAGACCGTTTTCGATGGCATACGGATGCTCCCCCAGTCGTCGGATTCAAATACCACTATATTCTTCCGGGTGCTCCATCCCCCCGAATTGGTAACATACCGCGAGAGCGAATTTTTCAGGGTTTTCAGCATCGTGTTTACCATTATAGAATCATCCTCATTACATCATTCAGCGACATATGTTCCTCCGAGAGGAACATCGCTATCACCGGGTTCCCCAGCACGGCCGTGGCGCTCATCGAGTATAATCCGATTCTGAATGCGACTATCATAAACAGGAACAAGAGCGGGGTGGCAAACCAGATAAATCGCCTCATCACCAGATCGTCCTTCCGGTTCTGAACGTACATGGTGATCAGGGCGAGGGCAAAAAGATTGGCGATAGTAATAAAACGACTACCTGACGGCAAGATGCTGAGCACATTTGCCGTACCATAGAAAAGCAAGGTAAATGAAAACATGCGAAGCCATCCCTCATGTTCATAGAAAAAGTCTCTCCCCTTAATAAATAGTACGATCAAAAATCCCATCACGGAATATTTCAAGGCAGTACCGTAATACCTGGCATACCAGACCGGTCCCCCGGAAGAGCCTCCCCCCTGGTTTTTTTCCACCAGGTAGCTGGAGGTACGTTCCTGCAGGATCTCCGGCGCATAACTCTCCATGATGTTATTAATGGCCGAAACGTTAATTTCGGAAATAAAATAGGAATACAAAAAGAAAAGGAAATAGAGTGTCAGTCGGTTTCCCGTAACCATGTATCCCAAAAGTACCCCGACCGGTACAATGAATGAGAAATGCATGAGTATAGACAGGGTCGCAACAAACGCACCGTTTCGCCTGCCTTCCATAAGATATGGTAAAAGCCCGTAGAGAAACATATGAGTGGCGGTCCACATTCTGAACCCATTGATATTCCAGATTGGTACCACAAGAAAGAAACAGGCAAAAAGAAGGAGGGTAATGAGCCTGATGTTGCCCTGCAGATGCCCCAGCACGTAAAACATGTTACGGGAAAAGAAAAACCCGAATATCAGCCCGTACACAAAGGTTAGCAACGCCTGGCTGTCTGATACCCGCGAAACCAGGAGTGCAATCAAGGTTCGGCCTATATCGATCTCGCCGCTCTCCTGGTAGTAGGTTACCGCCTCTTCCAGGGTCAGTTCCGAGTTGTGCAGAATTTTTACCTCATTGACATACCGGACGATGTCACTCTCCTTGCTTTCGGTACCGATGGCAAAACAGAGCCCGTAAAATGCTATAAACGCCCAGAGGACATTTTTACCCCAGCTGCTGCGGTAGTTTTGAAATGCAGAAGCAACCGCAAGCACCGGCCATACCAGGAAAAGTATAGCAGCATATACCCCTGAATTGTCATCTGCATGTTCTGAGTATCTCATATCATGATCCACATTAGGTACATAAGGCAAGAAATTGGCGGCATACGTTTTCAATCCTGTACCGGTCCATGTCTCCAAATTGGTACTGTCCCCGGTAATCTCCCTCCAGAAACTGGTCAACCGCATCGGTATCGATATCATGGTTGCCGACCGAGAGAACCGGTCGCCCGGTGAGGTAGTAATCGATAAGTTTACTGGGCAGCTGGAGCGTTGTTTTATTTTCAAAATTAACCAGGAAATCCATTCCTGAAAGTACGTTCAGCAGCTTTTCCCTCGGTATATAATCTCGAATTTCGATCTGTCCCCCCGCTTTTGACAGGTAGGGGGTCACCAGGTTCCTGCTCTTTGTATAGAGAATGAACCTGTAGGGACGTTTGATCGACACGAGGTAGTCGAGAAATTCCCTCGGATCGCGCCCTCCCGGTATGAGTCCCCCCGCATATGCGAATGTGGGTACCGTGTTGGGGCGGTATTGGGAGCGCCCGTCGGGAACCACGTCAAAATTGAATCCCTGTGGCACCACCTTGATTTTATCGTGAAATTCGGGATAATATCCCTCCCTTGCTTCCTCCAGCGGTACTGTGATATAGTCAGCCTTTCGGCAAAAGTCCTTCTCCACATACTTGAAGTAGAACATTTTATCGAACGTATCCAGCGGGGCCCCCATGTAGGGATCTCCGCAGTCTGCCACCCAGGTTTTTGCAATGCTGTTATCATCTCTCCACGCCCGTGCGACACCCCAGTGTACCGGGTGCGGTGTGGCAACCGATATCATCAGGTCGTATCCCGATTCCTGTTCAAGAGCTTTGTTAACCCTAAAGACAAGCTCAACATCCGGGTATTCCAGCAACTGAATTAATCCGCGACGCAGCACTCTCTTAAACAGCCTGGCAATACCCTTTTCCCCATTCAGGTTAATCTCCGGAAAACGCAATGGGCCCAGGTCCCGGATGGTAACTCCATATTTTTTTTCAAATGGGATATGGACCTCATCATCCTTGACCGTCAGCAGGGTTACGGCATGACCCTGTCGGGCGAACTCCTTCACAAGCTCCGTGGTTCGAAACGCCCGCGGGGTATTTACCGGGTAAAACGATCGGCTTACTATGAGAATTTTTTTTGTTTTCACAGACCTGCAAAAGGAATTAAGATAAATATTGGTTTTTCGTGTTTACTCTTATGAAATACCCGGGGAGATCGAACCGGCCATCTCATTGATTACAGTTCGGTGTATTACCCATTTGCCAGAAGATACAGCCAATCTCGATCTCACTGCCCTGTTACCCCAGTTACTCTCTTACTTTATAGGGATCCTTGAATTTAAACAGGATCATGGTATTTCCATATAGCTGCACCATCATCTTTATCACATCGATATACAGGATGACGACTTTCTCGTAGGGATCAGGTATCTTCGAATTTCTCTTGAACAAACGCTGGAATGCCCCTTTCAGGTCGCTGGCCAAGACCCTGAACTGGCTGCATTGATACTTTTCCCGCGTAATGATGGATCCCCAGTAAATGTGCCGAAAATGTTTTTTAAGCAGCGCCCGCAAGTTCCGCCGGGCGGGGTGTCTTACAATTACCGAGGCGCCATACTCCATCGTAAGGCCCTTCCGGACACACCGTTTCGAGAACTCCCAGTCACCACCCGATTTTAATGTGGAATCAAATTTTCCGGCCCTTTGGAATCCCGCCTTACTGATTATCAAATTGGCAGTACAACTTATTCCGTTGGGAACCCATTCTTTTTGGGAGAATGCAAAATATTTGTCGTAGATGTAAACATGCCGTGATCCCCCCTCTTCCAGGAATACTTCAATTTCTCCCCCGATCATATCACAGTTGGTCTGCTCAAACAATGTGAGTGCGTTTTGCAGCCAATCTTCA
>JAWVZC010000358.1:0-4467 GCA_033722415.1 Balneolaceae bacterium
AGGAGAGTTTCTTTACCCACCAGGAACGCAGCTACCTGACTCAGCAGATCAGTGAAATCGGGATCGACCGGCGCGGTAGCATTCCCGCACTGGTCGATATCGACGGCGGCCCAAACCTGTTGATCAGCGAAGCGGACCTGCGGGATTATCCGGGGTTCTACCTTGAGGGAACGGACCGTACGGCACTGCGCGGGATCTTTCCACACGTGGCCACCGAGGAGAAACTGGAGGGCGACCGCAACCTGCACGTCACCGAACGAGCCGATTTCATCGCTGAAACTGCCGGCAGCCGATCCTACCCGTGGCGTATGATCGCCATCGCAGCGGAGGACGCGGACCTGCTTACCAACCAGCTGGTCTACAAGCTTGCGCAGCCTAACCGGATTCCGGATACGTCCTGGATTGAACCGGGCAAGGTGGCGTGGGACTGGTGGAATGCCAACAATATCTACGGTGTGGATTTTGACACGGGGGTGAATACCGAGACCTACAAGTACTACATCGATTTTGCCTCCGAAATGGGGCTCGACTATATCATTCTGGATGAGGGCTGGTATGAGCTGGGAGACCTGACAGGGGTAAGCGAGAATATGGATATCGACGAGATTGTCTCCTACGGCAAGTCAAAAAATGTGGATGTTATCCTCTGGGTCGTCTGGAAAACTCTCGAAGACCAGTGGGAGGTGGCATTCCGTCAGTTTGAGGAGTGGGACGTAAGGGGCATCAAGGTCGATTTTATGCAGCGTGATGACCAGTGGATGGTCAACTGGTACTGGAAAGTGGCCGAGGAGGCCGCCCGCCGGAAGCTGCTGGTCGACTTCCACGGGTCGTACAAGTCTACCGGCCTGGAGCGAACCTATCCCAACGTTATCACCCGAGAGGATGTGAAAGGGATGGAGCACAACAAGTGGAGCACGGACATCACCCCCGAGCACAACCTCATCCTGCCGTTTGTCCGCATGGTGGCGGGGCCGATGGATTACACGCCCGGGGCCATGATCAACGCCACCGAAGAGAACTTCCGGGCGGTATTCAACAAGCCGATGTCGATGGGTACACGCGCTCACGAGCTGGCCAAATATGTGGTGTATGAAAGCCCGCTCCAGATGCTCTGTGACAGCCCGAGCCACTACTACGAACAGGAACCCGAACTGCTTGAATACCTTTCTGAAGTGCCTGTCATCTGGGATGAAACCCGGGTGCTGGCGGCCTCGCTGGCCGATTATGTGGTACTTGCTCGAAAGAAGGGGATCACTGGTACGTGGCGGGCATGACCGATGGTGAGGCCCGCACCGTGGAGGTCGATCTTTCATTCCTGGACGGGGAGTCGTACCGGGCAACGGTATTTTCAGACGGGAAAAACGCAGATCGTTACGCGAGTGACTACCATTATGCGACCCGTGAACTTGACCCGTCATCCGCGATCGAGATTCCAATGGCACCGGGTGGGGGATGGGTAGCCGTTATTAAACCGCAGTAACCACAGCAGGGATTAATTTTATGAACATTGGGATTGGGAAAGGGATGCCGACGCCTGCACTGCAGGCACTCGCCTGGATATTGTGTGGGATGACTGGAGTACTATTGGCCGATTTGGCCACGGCCCAGGATTCCGGCACCTGCAAGACAACATTTCAAAACCCGGTAATGGACGGGGCCGATCCCTGGGTTACCAGGAAACAGGGATTCTACTACTTTTGTGAATCCCGAAATGGGGGCATCTATATCTCCAAAAGCCGTAAGCTGACCGAACCGAAAAACTGGACACGGGTTTGGCAGCAGCCGGACGAGGGATGGAACAGCGATCACCTGTGGGCACCGGAACTGCACTACCTGCAGGGGAAATGGTATATCTATTACACGGCCGGAAGGGACGGGCCGCCCTTTATTCACCAGCGATCCGGCGTACTGGAGGGAACCGGCCAAAGCCCGCAGGATCCCTTTGTGGAAAAGGCGCAGCTCTATACCGGGGCCAACAGAGATGATACCGGGGATTACTCCAATATCTGGTCTATCGATCTGACCCCGCTGGAATTGGGCGGACGCCTCTATGTGGTTTGGTCCGGGTGGATGCAGAACCGCCCCGATGATGCCACAACACAGCATCTCTTTATCGCCGAAATGGCTAATCCCTGGACCATATCCACCGATCGCGTCCGGATCTCATCCCCCGTTCAACCGTGGGAGAGAGGCGAGGAGGTCGATTTTGGCATTAACGAAGGCCCCCAGGTCCTGAAACACGAACAGCGGGTGTTTATCATCTATTCCACGCGGGAATCCTGGCTGCCGCACTACCGGCTCGGGCAGCTCGAACTGACGGGGGATAATCCGCTGGATCCCGCAAGCTGGCGCAAGACGGGACCGGTATTTACTGGGACCGAGTCGGTTCATGGTGTGGGGCATGCCAGTTTCACTACCTCCCCGGACGGCTCGGAGCACTGGATCGTATACCACTCGAAGAAGGCGACAGACCCCGGGTGGGATCGTTCCATCCGGATGCAGCCGTTTAGCTGGAATCCTGACGGTTCCCCGGATTTCGGGGAACCGGTGAATACCGGGGTTCCGCTCGAGGTACCCTCGGGGCTGTGCAGCCAATAGACATTACTACATAACCAAAACGGGAATAACGATGAAACGATACAATATAATTTTTTCAGTATTACTTCTGACAGTCATTGCACTTCTGGCAGAACCGCTGGAGGCACAGGAAGTGATCGGGGAGGTCTGGTCGGATGAGCAGGCCCGGCAGTGGTATGAACAGTACGATTGGCTTACCGGGACCAACTTCAACCCGAGCACCTCGATTAACCAGATCGAGATGTGGCAGGAGTTCAGTTTTGATCCGGAAACGATCGACCGGGAACTCGGGTGGGCCGAGGATATCGGTTTCAACACGATGCGGGTCTACCTGCATCACCTTGTGTGGGTGCGCAGCCCGCAGGGACTCAAGGAGCGGATGGAGCAGTTCCTGGATATCGCCGACAGCCACGGTATCAAGATCATGTTTGTGCTGTTTGATGACGTCTGGGGCGACGACCCGAATCTCGGGGAGCAGCCCGACCCGATCCCGGGCGTGCACAACAGCGGCTGGGTGGAGAGCCCCGGCCACGACCAGCGGCTTGATACCGCGCTCTACCCCGTGCTGAAAGCCTATGTGCAGGACCTGATCGGCCACTTCGACGGGGATGATCGCGTACTCATGTGGGATCTCTACAACGAACCCGGTAACGGCAAGAACCCACCCTCCAGCTCGCTGCCGCTGCTTAAGAAGGTCACCGAATGGGCCCGGGAAGTCGGGGCGTCACAGCCGATGACGATCGGGATGTGGAACTGGGATGAAAGCTTTGACGAGCTGAACGCCTTTTCGGCGGCCAACTCGGACATTATCAGTTTCCATGACTATAATCCCATCGAGCGAACCCGGGAAGTCGTGAACGAACTGCAGTCCAAATTCAGTAAGCCGATGATCTGCACCGAGTATATGGCACGGACAAACGGCAGTAAATTCCAGACTCATTTCCCGTTCTTCGCCGAACAGAATATCGGGGCGATAAACTGGGGGCTGGTAAGCGGCAAGACCCAGACGATCTACTCGTGGCAGTCGCCACGGGGATATGGCGAGGAGTTCTACAACCGCTGGAGGGGAGAGGTGCGCGAAGTCTACCCGTGGGAGGATCACCTGAAAGCGACCGAACCGGAGGTCTGGTTTCATGACATTTTTCGCCGTGACGGTTCCGTCTTCGATCCCGCCGAAATCGAACTGATCCGGGAGTATAACGAAAAGTACTGATCCCGGGTTTTCAGCATGAGTATGCCAGGGCCCAGCACGATATATTGTGGGTCTCAAACCAAACGAAATGATATACGGCAATAAATCGGGTTGTGATGATACCATATTCTAACAGGTATCGCGGGCATCGTTGAAGCTGCCATAGGAGCCTCTTTCTTTCTCTATGGCAGTTTTGCCTTGTTCATGACCGATTGTTCCGGGTAAACCCCGGGGAAAAGCAACCCCGTACCTGTGCTTTTCCAAAGAGCCGGCGTACGAGTAGTTTCGACACAAGGTACCCCCTGTTGCAATTGCAACTGCATGGAGCAGGTCTCTCACAGGAATACCTACTTCAAGCTTAACGTGAGTTCGACATAATGACGTACCGAAGCTTACTGAATTTAACGCGTTTAACGGTTAAAAAAGTAGTCTGTATCTCTTCCTGAACGTGTTTCAGGATCTTGCAAGGCTGCTGCCGTTGAGCTCAGCTCGTTACAAATCAACGCTCACTGCCAACGCGAGATCCCGGATCGGGGTCCGGGATGAGGCAGAGGGCTTTTCCTGGTTCGTTGCCATCGAATCCAACCACTAAACGCGTTGAATATTAGCAACGAAAAGTGGATGAGCGTTCTCACCTTCGGAACACAAACAGCGTGTTCCTGCCCTCGAAATGAGGCCGTTGGGGAATGGTTTGCCCT
>JAWVZC010000359.1:0-4446 GCA_033722415.1 Balneolaceae bacterium
TAAATGTGGAAGGCGAGGAGCAGCCGGAACTTTTCGCAGCTAACATATAACTGCAGAAATCAACTGCGTAACACAAAATATATAACTTAATAGAGGTGAAAGAAATGAATACCATCAAAAAACTGTTCCCCGTGCTGTATTTGTTGCCGATGCTGATGCTCTCGCAAACGGCCATGGCGGGTGACGACGACATCAAAGTCATAGAAATGGATGGGACAAACCAGCTGCAGTTTACGGTTACCGAGATCGTAGCCAGGCCGGGACAAACCGTCAAAGTCATACTGACCACAGTGAGCGATTTTCCCAAAATCGCGATGGCACACAATTTCGTTCTCCTGAAAGCCAAAGCGGATGCCGCTGCGGTAGCCGCGGCTTCGGCCAGGGCATCGGACAACGAATATATCGCCCCGGAGATGGAAGATCAGATACTGGCCTACACCGGGATGGCAGGCGGAGGGGAAACCGTAGAGGTTACCTTTACCGTTCCTGAAACTCCCGGTACCTACGAGTACATCTGTACCTTCCCCGGCCACTACGCCGGCGGCATGAAGGGCACTCTTGTTGTAAAAAAACAGGCCGCCTGAGTACGCCGATCAGTTAGTAATTATGAAAATTTGGAGGAGCCTCTCACGGAAGCTCCTTCGAATTTTATTTCTTGTATTCCAAATCAGTGTGAATAATAATCCTTCTCTGAAATGAAATCCCACCAGTTAATGTATCGATGGATCGTCTCCGGTTTACTTCTGCTGCTCATGCCTTCGATGGCCCCGGCACAGTTGTCGCTGAATGCCGAATTCCGGCCCCGCACGGAATTCCGCAACGGCTACAGGCAGCTGGGCATTACGGGCAGTGATCCGGCTCTTTTTACCTCGCAACGCACCCGGCTTTCCCTCTTCTATGAGTCGGATTTATATTCTATCGGACTTACGGGACAGGACGTACGTGTGTGGGGAGATGTGGCCCAGCTCCAGGACAATGCAAATGTAAACATTCACGAGGCATGGGCCCAATTGAAGCTAAGTGAATCAGCACGGGTGAAACTGGGCCGGCAGGAGCTTGTCTATGGCGATCACCGCCTACTCGGAAATGTCAACTGGACTCAGCAGGCGAGAAGTCACGATGCATTTGTTGTCAAATACCGCCATCCATCCATCGATATGAGGATCGAATGGGGCGGTGCCTACAACCAGGAGTCGGAACGGCTGCTAGGAAATGAGTACACGCTGCCGAACTATAAGGTGCTCTCCTACCTCTGGATAGAGAAGCAGTGGGAGGCCCTGAGCGTGTCGGCGCTTGCATTGACCGATGGATTCGAACGTCCGGCCGGTGGAACAGCTTTTCGGTATACCTATGGAACCCAACTGGTTTACGGCGGAAACGGATGGGCTCTGAACGGGACCGTTTACCTGCAGAACGGAGACGATACCGCGAACAGCGAGATATCTTCCAGCATGTATGCGCTAAAGGCATTATACAATTACAACAGCCTCCAGCTATCGGCGGGTTACGATAGGTTGTCGGGCGGAGAGGCCGATGACACCAATCCTCGACGTTATACCTTCAATACCCTTTATGCCACCAATCATAAATTTTACGGCCATATGGACTATTTCCTGAACATTCCGGCCGATACGAGGGGCGGGGGGCTGCAGGACCTGTATCTACAGGCATCGTACGAGTTTGACGACCGGACTAGCGCCGATCTAACTTATCACTATTTCGCCCTTGCCGGTTCTGTTGCCGATCCCGCCCAACCGGGACAGGTTCTCGAAAAGGGACTGGGGTCGGAACTGGATCTCAGCGCCGGCTGGGTCGTCACCCCGGAAATCGCACTGAAAGCCGGTTACTCGATCATGCTGCCAACCGAAACGCTTGAACGGCTTCAGCAGGTTGATGCCCGAACCGTTCAGCACTGGGGATGGATCATGCTATCCCTTACCCCTTCGCTGCTGGATTGAAAGTAGGCGCGTAGTCCCGCCGGTGTCCCCTCCCGTATATTTTATGAGGGGGCGCCGGTTTGCTGATGCAAACGGGAATATTGGTGCTGAAGCGTTGCACCCTTTGCAACCTTCGTAAAACTTTTCCTGCGAAACCAGGCGTAAGATGAAAGAGGATGCGATTTTCCTGGTTATATCTTTGGGGTATTCGGCAATTTCGACAAAGAAAAAATTGTCGTTCATCTCCACAAACAGGCTGTAACAACTTCTGAAAAAGGAACGCCGTGCCGGCTACTCTGCGTGCCGGAGAAATGGGCGGCTCCGGTAGCGGCCAGTTTTGAAGGCAGGTTCGACACGAAGTCAACCATTTTGGGAAGATGGGTCTCCAAGTCGTTCCCGTTGGCATCGTTAAATCGGTAGCTTAGCCGCTTATCGTGCCTTACTTTTTCATTATAATGTGCGGCAGTTTATCATTGCCGGAACCCTTCTGGTTGTCTGTTATCGAAGTATCTTTTTTTAGATTCGTCTTGGGATTTTAATTTTGGAAGGGGAGTGTTCCCGGTCCGGAACACCGGGTGCTCACATTTGCTGGCTTAACCCTGATAGGCAAATCATCTTTATACACTCGTGCGGGCCAGTTCCCTCCATTCAACACCCACGGCTATGGCGGGCAGAAGGGACGCACCGGTTATGGCATAAAAGAGCCAGATACCGCTCCATCCGGCCGGCCAAAAACGAGTCAACATTAGGAGGCTGATCAACAGGATGAGCACGGAGAATACAACTCCCGTGAAACTGCGGGTTTTGACCGAGGCGAACCGGTGCATGAAGCCGATACCGGCAAGGGTAAAGGCCCCAAGCAACAGTATGTGCAGGTATAAAATGCGCAGGGCGTAATCTGAGAGCCAGAAATCGGATGGGATGACCGAGGCCGTCACCTGCATAACGGCCTTCAGCAGCAACAGGGCCAGGGGCCAGCGAAGCAGGGATCGCCGCATCCCGTCCGACCGCAGGATCTGCAGGCCGGTTCCGAGTACGGCCATACCCACAAGGAAACCGCCCGCCCGTGCCGTGTACAGCATGGGTAGGGTCATAAGGGATTGGGAGATGCCGTAAGGAAAAGTCATCGGGGCTCCGACCAGGATCAGGCCGGCCAGCAGGTTAGGGGAGAGCCTGAAGTCGGAGGCGTTAAGATTTAGGGCCTCAGCGAGCAGGGCTACCGTAATCAGGACGATCCATCCCTCCGTAAAACAGGCCAGGAAAAAATGGGTCAGAGCCTTCCCGAACAGCGGATTCGCGGTATCGAGTGCCTGGGTGACAGCGACTCCCCACGCACCCAGGGAACAGATGAACAGCATCAAAAGCGCCGCCTCAAACCACATCTGGCTGAAGCTGCGCCCCACCTGTTTTCGTGCCATCAGGTATCCGGCGATATACCCGTACCACCCGATCATGACCAGTCCGGAGCAGATTACCGATAGGGGTAGGGTTGTGCTACCCAAAGGCACCGGCTGGTATCCATAGAGCAGGAAAAATGGATAGGAGAGCAGTCCGAAGAGCAGGATACCCCAGAGCGAACCGTACATAAGATCCAACCCGATTTTCCCGGAGACCGGTTCGATCCGGGTGCGAAGCCTTTTCCAAAAAATATAGAGCGGAAGCGGCGTTGCCCATCCGAAAAACATGAGATGGGAGTGAGCGTGACGCACATTTTGAAGCGACAGTACGTCAGGCAGCGGAACAATCATACCGAACCGAAACAATACGCCGGTCACTGCGGCCAGGATGAAACAGAAGAAAACAGTTTGCCATAGCCGGCGAGTTCCGGGATCGCCCTTGATCATATTCAACCCCTTAGTAATTTCATTGCGTAATACAATATTCCCAGGCCCAGCAGCAGATTGATCCTGCCCAGCCACCTCGAGAATTTTCTGAAACGCCCGGTACGGGGAGCTCCCGGTTCGGCATCCATCAATTTTGCAGCTTTCGGGCCTGCATAAAAATCATGCAGGCCGCTCACGACCAGTACCAGTCCGAACAGGTGCAGTTTAATAAGGAGCGTCGTCCCGAAAGTCCCGTTCCAAAATGAGGCGGAGACCAGGTCATTCATTTCATATCCCCTCGACAGCAGGTTGGTGATGCCCGTAATAAAAAGCAATCCGAACAGGAGCCAGGAGGCCCGGCTGAATTTCCGCCCGATTATCGCGAAGAATGTTCCCTTCCTTTTTTCAAATAGTTCGTGCCGGGAGGCCGGAACTAGAATGGCTACTGTAAACAGCATGCCGCCGATCCAGAAGACAGCTGATAAAATGTGAACGAATACAGACAGGTAGTAATACATGGATTAACGGTCGGACAAATGGGGTCTGATTGGATTCAATTATGATTTGGAAGGATTCAGCAGAGACTCGGCTTCACCGGGACGGTCGACCACTTCCCTGAGTGTCATATTTTCCGACCACCACTGGAAGGTATTTTTTAATTGACTCCAGGTGTTGTGCAGCGGGCA
>JAWVZC010000360.1:0-4431 GCA_033722415.1 Balneolaceae bacterium
CCGGGTGCCGGACACCCCAAAGAAACGGGAAGAATGGCTAAAACAAACGCAAAAGACGGAATTTCTGAAAATGGGATGAACTCCAGCCCATCTTCGGATTTAGCCAGTCTGAAAAAAAAGCGCCATCCGGTTCTGGAGGATTATACCCTGGCTGTTATCAGCCGCGAGGTTTCCGACCTGGGGCGAAAGGAGACCCTGACGGGAAAGGCCAAATTCGGAATATTCGGCGACGGTAAAGAGCTGCCGAACCTGGCCATGGCCAAAGAGTTCAGGGATGGGGATTTCCGTTCGGGCTATTACAGGGATCAAACCTTCATGATGGCGATCGGTGAGCTGACGGTTCGTCAGTTTTTTGCCCAACTCTACGCGCACCCCGATATCGAGGCCGATCCGCATACTGGGGGGCGTCAGATGAATGCCCACTTCAGTACTCGCAGCCTCAATGAGGACGGAAGCTGGAAAGACCTGACCCAGAAAAAAAACTCCTCACCCGATATATCACCGACGGCGGGGCAAATGTCCCGACTGCTGGGACTGGCCCATGCTTCCAAAATATACCGGAAAAATGAGGTGCTAAAAAAAAAGGAATATTTTCAGAAATTTTCCGATAACGGAAATGAGATCGCATGGGGCACCATCGGCGATGCCAGCACCTCTGAAGGTGTGTTCTGGGAAACCCTTAATGCAGCCGGGGTTCTACAAGTTCCCATGATTGTTTCCGTGTGGGATGACGGGTTCGGCATTTCCGTGCCCCGAAAATATCAGACAACGAAAGGCAGCATATCCGAACTGCTGAAAGGATTTCAGCGTACGGACGAGCAACAGGGGATAGAGATAATGCAGGTAAAGGGATGGGATTACCCGTCACTGCTTGAGACCTATGAGAAAGCGGCATCGGTGGCGCGGGAGGAGCACGTACCCGTTCTTATTCACGTGCAGGAGGTAACCCAGCCGCAGGGACACTCAACCTCGGGTTCTCATGAGCGCTACAAATCGGATAAGCGCCTTGAGTGGGAGGAAAAATACTGTTGCATAAACCAGTTGCGAAAATGGATCATTGGGCAGGGAATAGCTTCCGAATCGGAGCTGGATGATATTGACGAAGAGGCTAGAAAACATGTCAAGGAGGAGCAGAGAACGGCATGGAAAGCTTTTACCGGTGAAATAACGGAGGATCTGAATGAAGCGCTCGGCATTATCGACAAGATGATCGCCGAAAGCAGTGAGAATACCGAGGAGTTAAAGAGTGTAAAGAGTGAGATGAGATCGCACATGGTGACAATGAGGCGCCATGTGATTGCCGGGGTCAGAAAAGCCCTCAGGGTGGTCAGGAATGAGCATCTGGCTTCAGGGACGGAATTGATGCAGTGGTATGAAGAGCATCAGAAAGACAATGAATACCGGTATCATTCTCATCTGTACAGCGAATCCAGGTTTTCCCCGCTGTATATCCAGGAGGTTGAACCCGAGTACCCGGAGAAGGTTGAGGAGGTAGACGGCCGTATCGTACTGCGGGATAACTTCGACAAACTGTTCGAAAAATACCCGGAACTGTTGGTGTTCGGGGAGGATTGCGGAAAGCTGGGCGATGTGAACAAAGGTCTGGAAGGACTCCAGCAGAAGCACGGCAAGTTGAGGGTCAGCGACACCGGCATCCGGGAGGCGTCCATACTGGGACAGGGGATCGGGATGGCGCTGCGAGGCCTGCGGCCCATCGCGGAAATTCAATACCTGGATTATCTGCTGTACTGTTTCCAGGTACTGAGCGATGACCTGGCGACGCTGCATTTCCGCAGTGCGGGCGGACAAAAAGCGCCCGCAATAGTACGCACCAGGGGACACCGACTGGAGGGAATCTGGCATACCGGCTCGCCGATGGGCATGATTATCAATGGAATCCGGGGCATCCACGTCTGTGTGCCACGCAATCTCACCGAAGCGGCGGGAATGTACAACACCCTCCTGCAGGGCGACGATCCCGCCCTCGTCATCGAGCCGCTCAATGCCTACCGCCTGAAGGAAAGACGCCCGGGAAACCTGGGTGAATTCACGATTCCGCTGGGTATCCCGGATATCGTCAGCGAGGGCACCGATATCACCATCGTCTCCTACGGATCTACCTGCAACATTTGCGAGTCGGTGCTTCCGGAACTGGAGGATGAGGGTATTTCGGCTGAACTGATCGATGTGCGGACACTGCTTCCGTTCGACCGCAACAGGATGATTATCGATTCGCTGAAGAAAACCAACCGAATTCTGTTTGTGGATGAAGACGTACCCGGGGGAGCTTCTGCTTATATGATGCAGAAAGTTCTGCAGGAACAAAACGGGTACTTCTACCTCGATTCCGAGCCGACCTGCCTTTCGGCCAGGGCGCACCGGGCCGCCTACGGGTCGGACGGCGACTATTTTTCCAAGCCCAACGCCGAGGATATATTCGAGGCGGCCTACGCGATCATGAGCGAGGCGAATCCAGGGGAATACCCACCTATATACGGGTAATAGCGGCAGGTACCCGTGCGGCTTAGTGACATTTCAGCCGGTTCAATCCCGTTGCAGCAGAAGCAGATCCTGTCCCTCAAAACTGCTTACATAGAGATCCACCAGCTGGTCGCGGTTGTAGTCGGCCGCCTCGATATCCATTACGCGCGGGGACAGACCCTCCGGAATCCAGTCGACACTATGGTCGGTAAACGTCCCCTCACCGTCGTTAATCAGTACAATGATACCCCCGTCAAAATTTCCGGCGATCAGGTCCGGGTCTCCGTCCCGGTCGAGATCCACGAATTCGGCGTCCATCGTATTGGTTGATATTTCCGGGAGCTGCTGGGAAGTAACATCCGAAAACACCCCCTGTCCGTTGTTTACGAGCAAGCGGTCGGTCGGGTCGGCCCCGGCCCGGAACAAGGCGACGTTGGCCAGGTAGAGATCCAGGTCGCCGTCTCCATCAATATCGGCCAGTTCCGCGTCTCTGCTCTCTTCGGGACCGACCAGGGGCAGCCGGTCTCCGGTCTCCTCGACAAAGAATCCGCTGCCGATATTCATGTGTACACGGTTGTCATCCTCGTTGGCCACGATCAGGTCCAGGTCGCCGTCGCCGTCGATATCTCCAAGAGCCATGTCTTGGGTGACATCATTTCGTTGAGGTAGGCGATCCGGCGTTTGATTTGAAAAGAAGGCGTTACCGGTATTGATAAGGACGATATTTTGCCCATTGTTTCCTATGAGCAGGTCGGGATCGCCGTCCCTGTCTACATCGGCTGCTATTGTGGCGTAGGAGCGGCCGGCAACGGGAATACGATTGGTCAGATCGGAAAAGGTACCGGAACCGCCGTTCAGGTAGAATTCATTGGTCAGGCTCTGCTCCCCGCTGGCAAAAAACAGGTCGGGCCCTGAAGACTGGTCAAAATTAGCGATCGTGAGATCCTGTGAATCGTAATTGCGCGGCGCCGTCAGGCGGTTCGACTGGTCGGAAAATACACCGGAGCCGTTGTTGATCAGGATTTTGTTCGTCCCAAATTCTATTGCAACGGTCAAATCGAGATCCCCGTCTCCATCCAGGTCGCCGCTGCGGGCCGACATGCTGTTACCGGAGAGTGTGTTCAGGGGCAGGCTGGAAGAGCTTGCATCCTCGAAACGGCTTTCAGAGTCCGGCGGGCCCGAGCCGTCGCCATCCGAAACATTTAAATTGCATCCACTGACCAATGCACCCATAATCAGCAGTACCGCTGCATATTTGAAAATCATCTCTCAAGATTTAGGTGTTGATGATTGCGTCTATACGATATTTAACCAATTTTCCGCACATTAAATTTATGCTTTTTTACCGGCTTTCGCTATCTCTCTATCCATTCTGCCCATAGAAGTAAAATGGATGTTCTGAATTTAAAGGAGTCTTAAATATAAAATAAGAAGGATAGGGAGAGATGGCGATCATTATAATACTTTTCTACCGTATTTGTCTAAATATGGCGGCGGTAAATGGATGCCTAACGGTACCCACCGGAATTACAGCAGGTTAACATTTGTCTCTGAAATATTCAGTTCAATGTTGGCATGTTTTATTTCCTGTTCATACCATACACCATCATGTTAATTATTATGGAGTTAACGATGAAACCCCTGACCTTTTTTCCCGCAGTCCTTCTCCTTCTTGTTACCGCCTCCGGCCTGTCCGCCCAACGTCCGGATACCGACCGGCTAGAGGCATCCGAAGGTCCTGTCACCATTCAGCCCGTCCGCCACGGTACGCTGGTACTGAGCTGGAACGGGATTACCATCTACGCCGATCCGGCGGGGGGAGCCGGGGCGTTCCAGGGGATCGAATCGCCGGACCTGGTTCTCATTACCGATATTCACGGCGACCACTTGTCGCTGGAGACACTCAACGGTCTTAATATGGGCAGCAGTGTGCTGGTAGTTCCCCGGGCC
>JAWVZC010000361.1:0-4428 GCA_033722415.1 Balneolaceae bacterium
ATTCAGAAAGGTACAGGAATATATCAAAAAAACTTGTGAGAAATCCGGGTTAGCCAAACTCCTTGCATTTCTTTACCATATGAATACCTCTGAATCATTGGCAGCCAGTAAGGTAATACGGATGAGAGGATGCCCGGAATACTAATTACCAAAACCTTACAGATTGCCTGTTATCCCATTGAATACAATACTGAAACGGCTATGCGAAAGATTGTAAATATTGCTGACGGCGGATATGATGTGCTCGAAATACAGGAATCGGAAGATCCTGTTCCTGCGGGTGATGAACTGCTGATACAGGTGCGCGCAGCAGGTCTTAACTTCGCCGACATCCTGGCCCGCAAAGGGATCTACCCGGATGCCCCGTCGAAGCCGTGCGTGGTCGGGTACGAAGTTTCAGGGGTGGTGGGGGCGACCGGCGAACACGTCCCGGACCGCTGGATCGGCCGGGAG
The DNA here is from genome assembly GCA_033722415.1 of Balneolaceae bacterium. Classification (GTDB taxonomy): domain Bacteria; phylum Bacteroidota; class Rhodothermia; order Balneolales; family Balneolaceae; genus JAMQKA01. The sequence continues at coordinate 454 of JAWVZC010000361.1, forward strand.
GTGGTAGCGATGGTTCGTTTCAAGGGACAGGCGGAAAAAGTGCTTGCAAAGCCCTCCCAGGTGTTCGAAAAACCGGCATCCCTGTCGTTTGAACAAGCGGCCGCACTGCCTGTCAATTACCTTACGGCATGGGTGTTGATCAGCGTAATGGGGTCCCTGCAGCCCGGCGAATCGATCCTGATCCACAATGCCGGGGGCGGCGTCGGCCTGGCTGCACTGGAGATCGCGCTGCACACCGGGGCGACAACCTACGGTACGGCGAGCCCACACAAACATGAATTTTTGGCACAGCGCGGCCTCGATCATCCGATAGACTACCGCAACAGGGACTGGTACCGGGAATTGATGAACCTCACCGACAACCGGGGGGTCGAGCTGGTCATCGATCCGCTCGGCGGGAAAGAGTGGAAAAAAAGCTACCGGGCGCTCCGCTCCACCGGCCGGATGGGCATGTTCGGGGTTTCCACTGCCAGCAGCAGGAACAGCGGCGGATTGCTCAACAAAATCAAGCTAATCGGCACGGTGATGAAGATGCCCTTTTTCCATCCCCTCTCCCTGATGGATAAAAACAAGGGAGTTTTCGGTGTGAACCTGGGCCACCTCTGGCATGAGCCGGAAAAAGCGCAACAATGGTTCCGGAAACTGCTGGACGGGGTGGAAGCGGGTTGGATATCGCCCCACGTAGACACCTCGTTTCCCTTTGACCGGATTGGCGATGCCCACCGGTATATCGAAGAGCGCAAAAATATCGGGAAAGTGGTGCTGGTACCATAAGATGCCTCCATAGAACATTATTTCCCGGTGATGCCGCACATCAATTATTTCGGGTGCTTTTCAAATTTGGTATAAGAACCAGTTTTTTTAAATTCTTTAGCTGGTTACCATGTTTGGTGCACACCAATCAACATTAACTTACGAGAGTGAATTATGATACCGCAGGAGCTACAATCTATTATTGATGATGCCGACAAGCAGATGGATGAGACCGTTAATTTTTTCAAGAAGGAACTTTCCCATGTGCGGGCCGGCAAAGCACAGCCTTCGCTGCTAGACGGGGTAAAGGTCGATTATTACGGCAGTCAGACTCCGCTGAACCAGCTGGCCAGCATCAATGCACCGGAAGCACGCCTGCTGACCGTGCAGCCCTATGACAAGTCGGCACTTGAGGATATCGAAAAAGCGATCATGTCGGCCGGGCTTGGTCTCAACCCGAACAATGACGGGAACACCATACGTATTCCCCTTCCCATGTTAACCGAGGAGCGTCGCGAGGAACTGGTAAAACGGTGCGGGGAAATTGCCGAGGAGGCACGCATAAGTATACGTAACACGCGTCGCGAAGCCAACGACCAGATCAAGAAGACCGTCAACAGTGAATCGCTTTCTGAAGATGCCAAATATGAAGCTGAGGAGGAAGTTCAGAATATAACCGACAAGCACACCGAAAAGGTAGATCAGCTGCTCGAAAAGAAAGAATCGGAGATCAAAACGGTTTAGTTAATTACCAAACCACGCAATTACAGGGTCTACATGGCAGTACCCCGGATGCAAGATGTTGCGGGAATACGCCGGTTGTTTTTTGTGATTTGTGGATTGATCAACTCAATGCATGTATATATCCGAACTTGAATTACAGGGATTTAAAAGTTTTGCCTACAAAACGAAGGTAACCTTCGACAGTGGTATCACTGCCATTGTCGGCCCCAACGGATGCGGCAAATCCAATATCGTAGATTCCATGCGCTGGGTACTGGGCGAGCAGCGCCCCACCCTGCTGCGCTCGTCCACCATGGCCAACGTCATATTCAACGGCACCGCCCAGAAAAATGCCCTCGGCATGGCGGAGGTGTCGCTGACTTTCGTCAATAATAAGGGGCTCCTGCCCACCGAATACAGTGAAGTTACCATAACCCGCCGCCTGTACCGTTCAGGGGAGAGTGAATACCTGATCAACGGCACCACCTGCCGGCTGAAGGATATCAACGAGCTGTTCATGGATACCGGTATGGGCTCGGATGCCTACTCCGTGATCGAGCTGAAGATGGTGGAGGAGATTCTCAACGACAAGAACGATCGCCGGCATCTCTTTGAAGAAGCCGCCGGTGTTACCAGCTACAAGGAGAAGCGAAAAAAAACATTCCGGAAACTGGAGAGCACGCAGCAGGACCTCCAGCGCGTGGAAGATATCCTTGTCGAAGTGCGCAAGAATACCAAATCGCTCGAAAAACAAGCGGAAAAGGCCACCCAGGCCAAGAAATACCGCCAGGAGCTGGAACGCCTGGACAAAGCCCTGAGCAAGCACCAATACGAGAATATCCAGGAGGAACTGGATCCGCTGCAGGAGCGGATCAACAACGCCGAGAAGGAGAAGAAGGAGATTCATAACAAGCTGGAGGAGCTCGAGGAAGCCGAAGAGACCGCCCGGGCCAACCTCAGCGAGAAAGAACGAAACCAGGCGGAGGCGCAGCGCCGCGTGACCCAGCTGCAAAGCAACATACGCGATGCCGAAACCGAACTGCAGATCACCCGGGAGAAAATCAGCAATGAAAAAGGGGGCATCGAGCAGTACACCAAGGATATTGAACAGGCTGAGAAGGATCTCGAAGAGCTCAAGGAGATCTACGAGCAGACGGAACAGAAGCTCGATTCATTTCACAACGAACTGAAGCGGGCCGAGCGCAACCTCTCCGATTCCAGGGAACGGTATTCCGAGATTCAACAGGAGTACAGCAGCGAACGAAAAGCGCTCAACGAGCTGGAGCAGCAGCAGAGCAGCACCAATCGCGAGCTCAATGAACTGCAAAACAAGCGGATTCGGATCGAATCGCGCCTGGAAAACACCGAGGATGATCTGCAGCGGATTGCCGGTGAAATCAGGGAACTGGAGCAGCAGATCGAGGAGCTGGAGGAGGAGCGAACGACACTCCGGGAACAGATTGCGGAGGCGCGGGAACAACGAGATAAAAACGAGGAGGCGATCGCCCGTGCCCGGGCAGAGCGGCTGCAACTGAGCGAGCGGCGCGACGAGCTCAAGGATGAAATACGCGGCCACAAAAGTACCCTCGATTCGGTCCGTTCCGAAATCGACCTGCTGCGCGAAATTGCCGACTCCAATGAAGCATTTCCCTCCAGCGTTCAGTACCTGCTGGAACATCACCAAAACCGGTTCCCGCTGTTGGATGTGGTATCGAATATCTTCTCCACCGACCAGGAGCACTCCGTAGCCCTGGAGAGCGTACTCGGCGAGGCGCTTAACTTCGTGGTGGTGGCAACGCTCGACGACGCCAAACGAGCGGCATCGATTCTCAAGGAGGAGGGCAAGGGACGAGCCACCTTCATCCCGATGGATCAGCTGACCGGCACCCACGATGTTAACGATGATGCGCTGTATCACAAGGTGGAATCGGAGGAACGCTTCGATCCCCTCAAAAGACTGCTGCTTGGTGATGTACTTCTGTTCTCGTCTGCGGATGAAGCTTATACACAGCTGACCGGCACTCGCAGCGTGGGAGTCACCCCCGAGGGAGAAGTGGTCACGGCTTACCAGTTTTTCCAGAGTGGCAGCAAAAGCAAAAACGCCGGCATGCGGGTGGGACTCAAGGACAAAATTGAGAAGCTGGAACAGCGCGCATCAGCGGCCCGGGAAAAGATCACTGATGCAGAACAGCAACTGGAAGCGGTCAACCATGACTATGATTCGATTGATATCGGGGACCTCGAACAGAAACTGAAAGCGAGTGAAAAAGAGGTTCGCCGGCTGGAAAACCAGATCAACAGCGCCACTTCAAAAATCCAGATCTACCAAAAGAACATCGGCGAGCTGAAGAACCGCCGGCAGCAGAAATACCTGAATGAAGATCAGGCACGGGAGGAACTTGAAGGCATTGAACCGCGTCAGCAGGAGCTCAGGGAGAACCTTGAGGATATCAGGGAGCAGCAGGAGCAGAAGAGGGCAGCCCTGGAGGAGCTGGAGGA
>JAWVZC010000362.1:0-4407 GCA_033722415.1 Balneolaceae bacterium
GCCGCGCTTGCCTTCCAGCGATTCCAGCATGGCCGTCTCTTCTCCACAGATATAAGCGCCGGCACCGTATGTAATTTCGAGATCTACGCTGTAATCGCTCCCAAGAATATGTTCCCCAAGGTACCCCTTGTCATAAGCATCGTCGACGGCTTCCTGGAACATATCCACCCAGGCGATGTATTCACCCCGAATATAGACGTAGATGGTGGTAATCGACATCGCATATGCTGCAATAACTGCGCCTTCTATGAACAGGTGGGGATTGTATTCAAAGATTTTTCGATCCTTAAACGTGCCGGGTTCCGATTCATCGCCGTTGCAGGCCAGGTACCGCGGTCCACCGTCGGGATCCGGCATAAAACTCCATTTCAAGCCGGCGTTAAACCCGGCACCGCCGCGTCCCCGGATATTGGCTGCCTTTACTTCGCTGGTTACCTCCCCGGGCGTCCACTTCTCCTTTTCAAGTACCTTGCGAAGTGCCTCGTACCCGCCGTTTTCCTCGTATACGTCAATCTTTTCGAGGCCGGGAATGTCAGGGATAAGTAACGGTTCGTACGATTTCCAGTCTGAATCCATAAAATTATGATGCTGCTTGATTTCTCTTTTCCAGTTGAGGCATCTTCATCGATTCAAATTCAGGCTCTTTGCCCGCTTTTAAATCATCAATCAATGTATCGACTTTCTCCTTGGTCAGGTTGTTAACGTACTGACCATTTGTGACCTGAAGCATCGGGGCATATCCACAGGCTCCCAGGCACTCCACCTCCTGCAGGCTGAACATGCCGTCTTCGGTGGTTTCACCTGCATTTATTCCAAGTTTCTCTTCCAGATAATGGAGAATATCGTATCCGCCGCAAAGCTGACAGCTCAGGCAGGTGCAAACGTCCAGCACGAATTTCCCCATATCTTCTTTGTAATACTGGGTGTAGAAGCTGGCCACGCCGTGTACATGTGCCTCCGGCAGGCCGAGGGTATCGGCAACGAGTTTCTGCACGTCGGGTTTAACATGGCCGAATTTCTTCTGGGCAACCCAGAGAACCGGGAGCGTGGCCGGTTTGACCTCCGGGAACTTGGCCTTGATTTTTTCGATCTGTTCCAGCTCTTCTTCTGTAAATGACAGTTCAGCCATCTAAAATCCAATTAATGATTTATCGATTGAATGATTAAGAGATTGGGTGCAAAATGCACACAATCACTCAATCACTAATTCATTCAATTACGTTACTTGTCTGCTTCTCCCATAACTGGATCCACACCACCGATAATGACGACCGTATCGGCTACCATCTCGCCATCCAGGATATTTTCGAGCACCTGCAGGTTGGCGAAAGACGGTGCCTTGATCTTGAGTCGCCACGGGTGACCGGTGCCGTCACTCTGGATAAAATATCCGAGTTCACCTTTCGGAGCTTCAACAGCGTGATACGATTCGGCACCTTCAGGAGGACAGATACCGGTATCGGTCATCATAAAGTCATGGATCATTCCCTCCATCGAGTAGTACACCTCATCTTTGGAGGGATAGGCCTGCTTGGCATTGTCCGTTCGAACCGGTCCTTTTGGCAGTTTATCGAGGCACTGCCGGATAATACGAATGCTTTCCTGCATCTCTTCCATCCGCACGTAGTAACGCGCCAGGTTGTCGCCTTCCAGCCGGGTTGGCACTTCAAACTCCACCTGGTCATACCGGGCGTAGGGAGAAAATTTCCGGATATCATACGCATAGCCGGAAGCACGCAGCGTGGGACCCGTGGCCCCGATCTCAAGTGCATCTTCGGTTGTTAACACGCCGATATCTTCATTTCGATCGAAAAAGATACGATTGCGGTCCAGCAGCTTGTGCCAGTCCTTGAGCTCTTGCGGGAAGCTGTTGGCAAAATCCTTGATCATCGCCATGGCATCATCGGTGATATCGTTGGCAATCCCCCCGATACGTGCATGCGAAACCGTAAACCGGTGTCCGGTCAGCTGATCAAAGATGTCATATATTTTTTCACGTTCGCGAAAGGTCCAGATAAAAAAGGAAACGGCCCCGGCGTCCATGACCATGGTTCCAAGCCAGAGCAGGTGGGAGGAAATGCGGGCCAGTTCCGCCCCGATCATTCGAATGTAGTGAGCGCGTTCCGGTACTTCAACATCGGCAATTTTTTCAACCGCCGTGCAAAGCGCCACATTGTTGCTGTAGGGCGAAAGGTAGTCCATGCGATCGGTGTAGGGCATGAACTCCTGATACGTTTTGTTTTCGGCGATCTTCTCTACCCCGCGGTGCAAAAAACCGATATCCACCTTGGTTTTTTCAATAATCTCACCATTGAGCTGAATTACCAGGCGCAGAACACCGTGAGTGGCCGGGTGCTGCGGTCCCATATTCAACACCATTTTTGTGTTTAGCGGATCTTCATCCTCCAGCATCTCAATGGTGGTATGCTTGTCTTCAAGGCTTTTATAGAGGGACTCCTGGTGTTCCTTGAAAAACTTCGGTTTTACCTTGTTGGTAATATCTTGAAATGCCATAGCTATTCAGTATCGGGGGTTGAGCTTGGTAATTCGATGGACCCAGGAATACCCAGCAGCGGGAACTCTTTTCGCAGCGGGAAATATTCGAAATCCTCCGGCATATAAATTCTGCGGAAATCGGGGTGCCCGGTAAAGCGTATTCCGAACATGTCGTAGGTTTGCCGTTCAAACCAGTTGGCCGATCTCCACACATCGGTTACACTTTCGATAACTGGATTCTCTTCCGGGAGCCACGTTTTCAGGAACAGCCTGATCTGATCGCGAAGATTCAGCATGTTGTAGATTACTTCAAAGCGGTCTTCCGAAGTGAAACGATCGGTGCCGAAGATATCAACGAGGTAGATAAATCGTTGTTCGTTCTTGAGGTAGGTACATACCTCGACAATCGATTCCGGCTCCACGTGGACAAAGGTGTCGCCGGTGGACTGGTAGACGTTGATTACGTCGGAGGCGAACTTTTCAGTAAGTCCGTCAATTACATTCTGAAATTGGTCGTTCAGTTCGAGGCTCATATCAGGTATCAAGCGTTACGGAGTGTTCAGTACGAACTTTGTCCTGGATTTTCATGAGGGCATGGATAAGGGCATCCGGTCGGGGAGGGCATCCGGAGATATAGGCATCGACGGGCAGGAAGTTGTCACATCCCTGCACAACCCCGTAACAGCGGTGCATGCCGCCGGTAGAGGCGCAGGCTCCCATCGCGATACACCATTTTGGATCGGGCATCTGGTCCCAGACACGCCTGATGGCATGGGCCATCTTGTAGTTTACCCATCCGGCCACAATCATTACGTCCGCCTGCCGGGGAGAGAATCGCATGACCTCGGACCCGAACCGGGAGACATCATAGCGCGGCCCGGCAAACGCCATCATTTCGATTGCACAGCAGGCAAGTCCCATCGGCATCGGCCAGGCGGCGTTCGACCGCGCCCAGTTTACCAGGGTGTCGAGCTTGGTGGTGAGATAACCTTCACTAAGCGTATTTTCAAGACCCATAAATTCAGTTCTCTAAAATTTTGCGTTTAATGTCCCAGTCGAGGGTGCCTTTTTTCAGTGTGTAAATCAACCCCACGAACAACACTAAAATAAAGAATAACATAACCGCCAGCGTTCCCGCACCGTGTTCCAGATAGCGTACCGCCCAGGGGTATACAAAGACCACTTCAAGATCAAAAACAAGGAACTCCATGGCTACCAGGTAGAAACTGATGGAGTACCGGTCGCGTGCTTCGCCGACGGGGTCCATGCCGCTTTCATACGGTTCCAGTTTCGTCAGGTTCGGTCGGTAGGGCCCCAGCATCCGGGCCAGGACATTGAGAAGCACAGCCAGCCCGATGGCTATAGCTGCAGTAATCGCTATGGGGATATAGTTATCTAACATAATGTCTGCCTGGTTCAGAATCGGAATCAGAAATTAGGGTCATTCAGCTGCAATGTCAACGCATTTGCAGGCAGCGAATATAGGACTCTGGCAATAATTTTGAGAATATTTATAGGATATATTTTTTATTTAGAACATGTATAAATAAGCCTTTTTACTCGCGGTGGCAAGTTCCGCTTGCATGGTTCTAGCATGTAGAGTGGATGAGTGCGCCGGCCGGCCTTGTTTTACGTAGTTCATTGTATTTTTCGACGGCTTTTTCGGTCTGAAGAATAAAATAGTCAACCCCGTTATTCTTCAAGAGATGCTCGGTTTCATCCATTACCTGCAGTCGCTTGTTGATCCCCCGCGATAAGACGACCACCTCGGCGTCGTTTTTCAGCAGTTCCCGGACATCTTCGGGCTGGATGCCCGGCACGTGGCTGGTCCCGGTCTCATTCCAGTCCCACTCCCGTGATCCGCCCGGGAAAAGTTTTGCATCCTTGTACCGGTGTTGCCGGCCGACCTCC
>JAWVZC010000363.1:0-4397 GCA_033722415.1 Balneolaceae bacterium
AGCCAGCTTTGTAATTGAGATGGAGGAGGTATTGCTGGCCAGTATCGTCTCGTCACCTGCGGCCATATCGATGTCCCGGAACACACTCTTCTTGAGTTCAAAATCTTCCGGTACGGCCTCCACAACCAGGTCGGCCCCCTCTACACCCCTGACCAGGTGGGTGTAAGTTTCGATATTCTCCAGCGTCTCAATTTTCTGCACGTTGTCGATTTTCCCCTTGGTAACCATGCGCTCCAGATTTCGGTCAATCGTTTCCAGTGCCTTCTGTGCCAGTTCCTCCGATCTTTCCACCAGGCGAACGGGCACATCGTTGAGGGCAAATACATGTGCGATGCCGTTTCCCATCGTTCCGCCCCCGATTACTGTAACGTTCTTGATATCCATTGGCTTAAGCTGGTTTTGTTGGCAGTGTGATTTTGTGTTCTGTGTTGTGTTGCGTTACGTGAAAACTATATTGTTTGTGTGAAGAACAAAACCTTTTAATTTGATTCGTAAAACTTTCCTTGACGATTCATAATTCTTCCCGCTTGTTTGTACATTGCAACAAATTTTTGAAATAGGTTTCATCACCATGAATTCATTTCTCAAAATTTCGCTGTTCCTGCTGATCCTGCTGGCGGGGCTTGGGGCACTTGGCGTGTACTGGACATTCTACCGCGCGCTGCCCGATTACGAAGACACCCAAACCCTGCCGGGCCTGGATCGGGAGGTCCAGGTACATTGGGACTACTACGGAATACCCCATATTTACGCCGATACCCGGCATGATCTTTACTACAGCCTGGGATATGTGCACGCGCAGGATCGGCTCTGGCAGATGACCCTTACCCAGATGGCTTCGGAGGGTCGGCTGGCCGAATTCCTCGGAAAGGAGCTAGTAGAGGCGGATATCTTCCAGCGGACGCTCGGATTTTGGCGGATAGCACAACAGATTGAACGCCAGCTTCCGGACTCCACGCGCCGGGTGCTGGAGTCGTACGCTGAGGGAGTAAACAGTTACGTGGCAACCCACCGGGATCAACTGCCGCTGGAGTTTTCCCTGGTGGATATGGAGCCGATCCCGTGGACGGTGACCCACTCGGTAGCACTGGCGCGCCTGATGGCTTGGGAGTTGAATATCGCCTGGAAAAACGAGCTCGCCCTGGCCTGGCTGAGCCAGCACCTGCAGCCACAGCAGTTTCGTGAACTACTGCCACAAAACGAATTCCTGGCTTCCGGGTCCTGGCCGAAGGTAGATCAGCCCGGGACGATGCTGGAGCTGCTGGAGGGCGACCTGGCCCTTCGGAGGGTGATGAAATCGGAAGGGTTCAGCCTGGGCAGCAACGCCTGGGCGGTCAATGCCGACAAGTCGGTGACCGGCTCTCCTCTCCTGGCGGGTGATCCCCACCTGGCCTTGAACATGCCGGGCAAATGGTACGAGGTCCATCTCAACCTCGACGGGCGCAATCTCTCCGGTGCCACCCTGGCGGGAGCCCCGATCATGGTACTGGGGCAGAACGACGTGCTGGGATGGTCGCTTACCAACGTCATGATGGACGATGCAGATTTTTTTCTTGAGCAGGTACACCCATCAGATTCCAGCCGGTATCTGGTCGATTCTATTGCCGGCGGACCGGTTTATGAACCGTTCGAACTACAGCGGGAGCTGATCAAGATGAAGGGTAGCCGGGATACCACCCTTACGCGTCGGCTGACCCGGCACGGACCGGTAATTTCAGGGATTCACCACGGGAAAGAGATTATCGGTGACCGGGTTATCACCATGCAGTGGTCGGCACTGGACCCCAGCAACGAGATCGATGCCCTGCTCGGTATCAACTGGGCGCAGTCGTTTGAAGAGTTTCAGGCGCATCTTCCCCAGTTCAGGGTACCGGGACAGCACATCGTCTATGCCGATACAGCCGGCAATATCGCGAGGTTCACACTTGGAGCAGTCCCCATTCGCAGCGGAAACCCGGTCCACCTGCGCAAAGGCTGGAATCCCGAACTCGACTGGCAGGGGTACCTGCCGTTTGACCGGCTTCCGAAACAGGTAAACCCGGAGCGGGGATGGGTGGCCAATGCCAACAACGCGGTCAGCCCGGAAACCGATCCCTATTATATTTCGGTGTATTGGGAACCGGAATCCCGTTACCGGCGCATACGACAATATTTGACACAAAACGAGCGGCTGTCGGTTCCGGTGTTCCAGGCGATGCAGGTCGATTCCTACTCGCAGTACGCCGTGGAGCTGAATAATGTGATCCTGCCGGTGCTGAAAGATGCAGCCGATGAATTCCAGACCGTCATCTCTTACCTGGAGAACTGGGATTTCCAGTATGAACCGAACGAAACAGCAGCCTCCATCATGGATGTATTCACGCTGAGATTGAATGAGAATATTTTCATGGATGAGTTCGGGGATACCGGGTACCGTAACTTCATCCGGTTTTCGGGGCTGCCGGCTCGAATCCTGTTGCGAGTGATGAAGCAGGGCAGCAGCTTTTTCGATGATACCACCACCGAAGCCCCGGAAACAAGGGAAGATATCATACTCCGGTCGATGCGGCAGACCGTCGACTACCTGGAGACGAACCTGGGATCCGAGCCGTACGAGTGGCGCTGGGAAAATATCCACACGATTACCCTGAAACCGCAGCTCTTCGGGCAGGCCGCGGAACAGCCCGATGCCAACACTGCATTGAAACTGATCGTCAACAACCTGATGAACAAGGGGCCGTACGCGGCACGGGGCAACAAAATGAGCATCAACAACGGGTCGTACAGCTGGAGTGATCCGTTCGAAGTAACGGTGGGGCCATCCATTCGCCGGATCATCGATTTCTCCGACATGAGTCGCACGCTGTCCATTACGCCAACAGGTCAGTCCGGGCGGCTGCTTTCCGAATATTACGGGGACCAGACAGAAAGTTGGCTGAACGGGGAGTACAAATACCTGCACCAGGACAGCACCCTCTTCAGTGAAACCCTGTACCGAACAATGATCCTTCAGCCGGCGAATTGAGTGGTTGACCCGGTTTCCGGTTGACCGAAGTGATATTCCCGGTCAATTAGCCTAAAATTGTCTTTCAGATGTCACTCAGTTCTGGTATCATTTTACACGCCGGGGATCGCCGGCAACCCCATGTTGGTGAATTGTTGGGATGAACCCGCTGCGATACGTGCAGCCAGTATACCTAACGGGGAACCGACGGTCCAGAGTACCGGCATTTTCACATCAAACTTCGTTGGCTAACTAAATTAATAACGGATTAAACCAGGAGATATCGATTTGATGAAATATACCCGATTCAAAAACAGCTGCATTCTTTTTTCCAGCCTGCTGGTGCTTGCTGCTGCCTGTTCAGGCTCACGACAAACCGCTGCCCCGGCGGAGCAGCAGGAATCGATGGAACAGCGCAGCGTGCTCGAAAGCCGATTGTCAGAGCTTCATTCCGCGGAGGAACCCGATACCACACGGTATCAAACCGTTTCGGGAGAAGTCAACCTGGATTCACTCATATCGGAGATGACGCTGCGTGAAAAAATCGGGCAGTTGTTCGTAATTTCGGCTAACGGGTATTTTCTGAGCGATGACAGCGACCGGTACCAGGAACTGGTCGAAAAGGTGCGTGATTACCAGGTAGGAGGCGTTATCTTCAGCAGCGGTACGATCTACGGCCAGGCCATACTGCATAACAAGCTTCAGCGCATCAGTAAGCTGCCGCTTTGGGTCACCCAGGATATGGAGTTCGGCGCGGCCATGCGGCTGAGCCGCTCCACCTACCTGACACCGGCCATGGGCATTGCGGCCACGCAAAACCCGGAATATGCCTACTGGGCGGGGAAAATTACCGCACGTGAAGCCAAAGCGCTCGGGGTGAACCAGATTTTTGCCCCGGTCCTTGATGTCAACAACAATCCGGAAAACCCGGTGATCAACGTTCGTTCTTTCTCGGGAGATCCCCGCACGGTGTCGCGTTTCGGCAATGCCTTTATCAATGGCGTGCAGTCCGAAGACGTTGTGGCGACCGCCAAGCACTTTCCCGGGCACGGCGATACCGATGTTGACTCTCATCTATCGCTGCCGGTGATCAACCACGGTTACTCGCGACTCGATACGCTGGAACTGGTACCGTTCCGCGCCGCAATAGACAGCGGCATCTCCAGTATCATGAGTGCCCATATCGCATTTCCGGGTATCAGCACCAACGGCACCCCCGGCACCCTCGATGAGCAGATCCTGGATCGCATCCTGCTGGACTCACTGAATTTTCGGGGGCTGGTGGTTACCGACGGCCTGGAGATGCGCGGTATCTCCTCACGGTTTTCTCCCGGTGAAACCGTTGTTCGCTCGCTGAATGCCGGCGCCGACCTGATGCTGCTCAGCCCCGATGAACTCACGGCGATAAACGAGA
>JAWVZC010000364.1:0-4395 GCA_033722415.1 Balneolaceae bacterium
ACCTGGAAAGGCATTATCCTGTGCAAAATCCACAGATCATATTTTCTTCCGACCATCCAGAGCAGGAACTGAAAGCGGAATTGTTTTATGGGGTGCAGGAAGGGCAGTTCAAGCTACCGGTTTACCGGGAGGTGCCGCTGGCCGATGGAAGCGGTGAGATCGACCTGGCCGAGGGAGGGACCGTACGGTTCGAATCGACCGATTTCTTTATCTCCAGGAGGAATCAGAAGGGTGATCAGTATTATGACCCCAGTGAGATATCCCAGATCGTAACCGGCCGCGGCGATATCTACCCTGAGTTCGCCTTTTCCTACAATGAACCGCCGGACGCCGAAGCGTGGTCGCCAGACCGGATGTATGAAAAGGGAGATTACGTAAGCTACCGGGGAGAGGTTTTCAAGGCAACGTGGCCGTCGGGTGAGGGATCCCGGTTCGAGCACGAGCATCTGGGCAGGGTGGAAATCGGGCCCGTTAAGCCGGACCCGGCACGAAGTACCACCCGGTACGGTTTTACCTACGACGGGGTAAAAGACGCCATGAACATCTGGAGGCGGCTGGAGATGAGCGTGTGGTACCGGCCGAAAGATCGCCCGCTGACCGTGAATGGACTTCGCGTGGAACTGCGCCTGGAGGGGCATGAGGGGAAAACGAAGCGGATCAGCGCCGGAGCCGTAGTTGCCAACCGCAGCAACATGACCTTTAACAACCTGGAAATTACCGTTCGAGATCCCGAAGCTTCGGTGGCCCGGTTGCTTAGCACCAGGAGAGCGGTGAACCTGGAATTCAATAACGGCTATTTTTCCGGGGCCACTTTTCACGGGTTGGGATACAACATCAGCAACGGTACGGTGGCGAACGTCCGTTACAATCAGTGCATTTCAAATAACAGCCGGAAAGGGTTGGATGGCAACAGCAGCAAAAACATCACGATTGTCGGCGGTTTTTATAACAAGATCAACGACCATTACGGCAGAAACATCCTCATCCGGGACGTGACGATGAGCGGTCTTTCAACCTACGTTCCCGGGTATGTTACACCCGAGGCCGATCTGCAGGGGTGGGAGTTTCGTCCGAGCACCCCGTTCAATTTTGCCGGAGGCAACATCCGCATCGAAAATGTGACGGTGGCCGACGGCACACCCGGGATCCTCACCGTTCGAGGCGATACGCCCAATTTCTATGGTACCATTGTAATGCGGGATATCGACGTGAGGCACAACGAAGGGGACGTAATCCTGTTTTCCCATTCGATCGACCCCGATTTTGATTTCGCCGAAAAGGTACGTTCGCCCGATCGTTTGCTCATTGAAAATGTAAAGCTGCACCAGCCCGGCCGGTTGACGCTGACCCTGGGGCGGGGATTTCCCGAGGGCACTTACGGGCCTGTTGAAGTTCGAAACTCGGGTCCGATCGGGGATTTTTATGCCTCCGGGGGGGCGACCACCTTTTCACACTGTATGGTCGGTGATGCCGATTTTGAACTCGAAAGCAAGGCCGTGGTTAATTTTTCAGGTTGCACCTTTACCGGTGAGGTCACAGGACTGATGCAGGAAAATGTGGGCTATGCAATCGGAAATCACAAGTCTGACGAGGCAGCCGTCGATCTTCCGGTCGAATAATGGACCGTTTGTTTGTCATGCGGGATGAACCATAACGGATTTACAACGCCCATCCCAGGAAAATAAACCACAGGGCCAGGGTCCCGAACGATACGGGAACCCCGATACCGACCATGAGGGTGGCCAGTCTCGGATTCAATCCGTGACTAGCCGCGATAATGGAACCTAACACCATGGGGGCCATGGCGGCTTCCATGATACTGACAGTGATGACCATGCCGCTGCCGTTGAATAGTACCACGTAAAGCAAATAAAGGGTAAGGGGTGCCAGTATAAGTTTGTAGCCTAGTCCGAACACCAGCGGCAATAGGCGTTTTTCACCCATATTTACATGAAGCTGCAGCCCCACCGAAATGAGGGCCAGCGGAGTGATGGTGGCCCCCAATGGTTCGAGGACTCCGAGAACGACCGCTTCGGCTTGCACGTCGGCCACGTTCAGAAACAGTGCAACTATAAAAGTGATAAAAGGCGGGAAGAGAAGAATTTTTCGTGCAATCACCCTTTTCCTTGTTGCTCCCGATGAGTAAACGGAGGCGATGACGGTTCCCATCGTGGTGATGGCAACAAAAGATCCGGGCTGATCGACTAGCAGGGCATACTTGAGGGCGTCAGTACCGTACAGTGCCTCAATAACTGGAAACCCGACAAAAGAGGTGTTGCCGAATCCGGCGGTCATAATAAGACACCCCACCGTTTTTCGATCCCAGTCGAAAACTTTTCCCAGCAGGGGAATGACCAGCATCGCCAGGAACAGGACAAGCCAGGAGGTCAGGATGGGATAAAGCAGCGAAAGATCAATTTCGATCCGGGGAATGTATATGAGGGCCAGTGCGGGAAGCGAAATATAGATCACAAACTGATTCAGTGTTTGAGCCGCGTTTGCCGGGAACTCCTTCACCATCTGGAGCAACAGCCCCAACAGAAGGCAGACAATGACAAGTAAGATGTTGACCATCAGGTTCTGAAATGAACGAAATTACAGGCCGGGCGCCGCACGGGAATAATCCGGTATTGTGTCAGATCTATCCATTGAAGTAGCTTCATATTGCAATCGGTGATGGGGAGCCGGAGCCCGGTTTCAGCCCTCCCGCCATTTCGGGTTGGATATTATTTATATAGGATCTGTCATGCAAGGGATTTCTGAATATCAATAACGAGTGCGGAAGTACGTGCGGTAGAAGGTCAAAAACAGGTGCCCGGCATGTTGTTCTGAGTTGCGGACACCCGCATACGACCGGTCAACCATTTGCGTTGAAAAAGGAGCTTCAGCAACGTTTGCTTCTTGCTTTAAGTGTTTATATAATCCGAGCACTAATTTGGAAACGAACATGTTAACCTAATATAATCATGGGTATGAGAGAACTGACACGGGACAATTTGAAGGTGAAAATTTTTGAAACAAGAGAAGAAATGGGGAAAGTTGCTGCCGACGATGTCAGTAGCAAAATCAATGAGTTGTTGGAGGAAAAAGATACCATTAATATTGTATTTGCGGCGGCTCCCTCTCAAAACGATTTTTTGGCTTCACTCAGGGACAGAGATCTGGAATGGAATCGTATTAAGGCGTTTCATATGGATGAATATGTAGGATTGGATCCGGATGCTCCCCAGCTGTTTGGGAATTTTCTGAAAGAGAAAATTTTCGGTAAGGTGCCGTTCAAGGAAGTGCATTATTTTAACGGCCAGGCGGATGATCTTGAAGCGGAATGCCAGCGATATGCGAAGCTGCTGAAAGACAATCCCACCGATATCTGCATCCTCGGAATTGGGGAAAACACGCATCTCGCTTTCTGTGATCCGCATGTGGCCTATTTTGACGATCCCAAGGATGTCAAGGTGGTAGACCTGGATGAGAAAAACAGGCAGCAGCAGGTCAACGACGGTATGTTCGAGACCATCGACGACGTACCTACCCATGCCCTGACCATGACCATCCCGGCACTGATGAGAGCCACTTATACCTATACGATTGTTCCTACCGAAGCGAAAGCGGATGCGGTGAATCATACCCTGAACAGCGAGGTCCAGGAGAAATATCCTTCAACCAGGCTCCGTCAGCATCCTAATGGCATACTCTATACGGATGAAGCCGGCGCTTCCAAATTGTGATACTCCGCGCGTTCGGGAGTGTCTCCCCTTTATTAATTCCTAACTGATAACGAAAGTCATAATATTATGAGTAATGCTCAAAACAGAAGAGAATTTCTCCAGAAATTAGGGGCTTTTTCTCTGGCCGCTGGAGCGGGATCCGTTTTTCCGGGCGTCGCGTCCGGAAGTTCAAAGAAAGAAGGCAGGGAGAAGATCTATGTCGGAAATCCCAATCAACAAAAACTGAAGATATACAACGGCAAAGTGATTACCCCGTTCCGTGTCATTAATGAAGGAACGGTGGTGGTTACCGATGGCAAGATTTCCGAGGTAAGCGTGGGTAACGTGGAAGTTCCCGGAGCTACCGAAATTGACGCGCAGGGAAATTTTATATCTCCCGGTTTTATCGATATCCACATTCACGGGGGCGGAGGTTCCGGATTCCTGGATGGGTCTGTTGATGCCTTTTTGGAGGTGGCCCGGGCTCACTCCGAACATGGGACTACGGCGATGTTTCCCACAGCCCTTTCGGGCGATAAGGAGGTGCTCCTCCGGAATATCGATCTCTATGAAAAAGCCGCCGGAATGGATTATGACGGTGCACAGTTCCTGGGACTGTTCCTGGAGGGCCCCTACTATTCCATGGACCACAAGGGAGCTCAGGATCCGCGCTACATCCGGGATCCGG
>JAWVZC010000365.1:0-4371 GCA_033722415.1 Balneolaceae bacterium
AGGTCGGCCGGCCAGCTGGATAAAGTGAAAATGCTGTTATTGACCAACTGTACCTTTGACGGGCTGGTGTACAACGTGGAAAAAGTGATGGAGGAGGTACTGGCCATCAAACCGGATATGATATTTTTGTGGGATGAGGCCTGGTTTGCATTTGCAGGTTTTACCTATACCTACAAACAGCGAACGGGCATGTTTGTAGCGAACAAGCTGTACAACAAATATCGGACGGATTCTTACAGGGACAGCTACAAGAATCATATCAAATCGCTTACCGGGGATCAAGTGCCGTCCATGCCCGATCCCGACAAGGTGAAAATTCGCGTATATGCCACACAAAGCACACATAAAACATTGACGAGTTTCCGCCAGGGATCCATGATACACGTGTGGGATGAAGATTTCAGGCGGCTGGTTTCCGACAGCTTTCAGGAGGCCTACATGACGCATACATCGACCTCACCAAACTACCAAATTCTTGCCTCGCTGGATGCAGGACGAAGACAGGTACAGTTCGAAGGGTATGAACTTGTTGAGAAAAGTGTGGAGCTGGCCATGTCTGTTCGCGCCAAAATTCACGATCATCCCGTGCTGAAAAAATATTTCCGGGTGCTTACCGTCCGCGATTTTATTCCCGATGCGTTTCGACCTTCGGGACTGGATGAATATTATACAGACCAGGGAGGCTGGAACCGTATGGAAGATGCCTGGGAACATGACGAATTTGTTCTGGATCCCACCAAAATAACGCTCGCCGTAGGTCTTTCTGGCATCGACGGAGATACTTTTAAAAACAAGTATCTGATGGACCAGTATAACATCCAGATCAACAAAACGTCTCGTAACTCTATCCTCTTTATGACCAGCATTGGTACTACCCGGGGAAGTGTTGCCTACCTGATCAACATCCTGTTGCATATTGCCGGCAACCTGGATGAAGAACTTCCGGCACTGAACAAGAAAGAAAAAAACATTGTAGAGCAACGAATAACGTCGCTGATGGAAGACGTTCCACCCCTTCCCGATTTCAGCCATTTCCATTCCTCCTTTCAGGTAGTAAAGGGCACCCCCGGCGGGGATATCAGGCGGGCTTATTTTTTGGCCTACCGTCAGGAAAACTGTGAGTATATCGCTCTCGATGAGTGCCTGGATACCCTCGAAAATGGACGCGAACTGGTATCTTCAACCTTTGTCATTCCCTATCCCCCCGGATTCCCGGTATTGGTGCCCGGACAGGTGATCAGCAGGGAAATTATCCGATTTCTGCTAGTGCTGGATGTGAAAGAAATACACGGCTACAGGCCCGAACTGGGCCTTAAAGTATTTAAAGAAGAGGTGCTGGGCGCACCGGAAACTAATTCAGTCCCGACTGTAGTGGAAACACAGGCAGATTAAGGGATCACAACTAATTGAATTTAATCACAATATAACCATGGCTAATACGACTAAAGAAGTAAAAACACTGAAGGGATTATCCGACATCCGACGATTTTTCCATCGCAACGAAACTCCGATCTATTTTATCAGTGCAACGAATTTCAATTTGTTGGGTGCGGACGAATGGATTAAGAGTTTTAAATTTATCTGCCACATTAACTGCTTTGACGGGTTACATCCCAATGTATTTTCACCCAAAGAGGAAATGCCCCACGAGGAATTTGAAAGTATTGAGGATATCAACAACTACCTGCTCGGGCACCCTGAGGTGATCGACTACCTGAATTCCCGTAAGAGAAATGGTAAGACAGGCAAGGCGATGTTCCTGATGTTTGATGAAAAAACGGAAAAACTTGCCAGGAAACGAGGGCTGGAAGTTTGTTTCCCTTCTGCCAAAATGCGTACCTCCATGGATAACAAGGTAAATACAAACCGCATTGCAGAGAAAGCGGGCGTTGCCTGTGTGCCGAATGTGCTCTCGAAAGTCAATGATTATGAGCATTTGCGGGAGGTCTCCAAAAAGCTGGGTGAGGATCTGGTTATTCAAACGCCCTTTGGAGATTCCGGACACACCACCTTCTTTATTTCCGACAGCAGGGATTTTAAAAAACACCGTGAGGAGATCGTCAAAGAGAAGGAAGTTAAAATTATGAAGCGGATTAATTGCCGGGGATCGGCCATCGAGGCGTGCGTCACCCGTCATGGTACGATCGTGGCCCCGCTGATGACCGAAATGGTCGGTTTTCCAGAACTGACACCCTATAAAGGAGGCTGGTGCGGAAATGAAATATATGCTGATGCATTCACTCCCTCCATTCGTCAGAAAGCGCGCAAGTATACAAAATTAATTGGCGACCAGCTCCGAAAAGAGGGATACAAGGGGTACTTTGAACTGGATTTCCTGATTGATCAGGACAATGGCGAAGTGTACCTCGGTGAACTCAATCCCCGGGTTACCGGGGCCAGTTCCATCACCAATCACGCCGTATTTGCCCTGGCTGATGCGCCGCTGTTCATGTTTCATCTGCTTGAGTGGATGGATGTGCCCTACGAGTTGGGTATTAAATCGATCAACGACCGGTGGGCTCGGCCTGAAAATATCGACAGCTGGAGCCAGCTGGTTATCAAACACACCAAGGAGAGTGTCGAATATATTAAAGAAGCTCCCCCTTCCGGAATATGGAAGAAACAAAAAGACGGCACCATCAAATTCGACCGTATGGACTCCCACAGGCGTGCCGTAGAGTCAGAGAGTGAAGCGTTCTTTTTACGCATCGCTGAAAAAGGTAAATACCTGTATGAAGGGGCCGATATGGGGATCCTGGTGATGAGAGGCCGTTTGATGACGGATGATTTTGCATTAACGGAACGGGCAAAAAAATGGATCAAAGGGATTCACGGTCATTACATCACGGAGGCACCTGAAGAAACTGAGGAGTTAGACGAAAGAATGTCTGAGCTTACCGGATTTAAGCTGGTGTAACAGGTTTACCGGTTAAATCCTGGACCGGCATTACAGCCGGTAATTTAGAAATGAGGTGTTCATTATTTACCCACTCCCGGCCTATGGCTTTTTGAGCCCCCCGGGAAAACGAAGCGAAGTACACTAGGCAACAAATACTTAGTCGGAGATTTTAAGGGTCGTTTTTGTTAATTAAAAACGACCCTCTCTACAATCGAAAAGTGGGCTGCCGTGGTTTTAAGGAAGGAAGCCCTAATAATTTTTCAATTTCAGAACAGGCTCATCATGAAAGAAAACAAGCAGGCTATGTTTAAAAGCATAAATCCCTACAATGGTCGGAAAATTGCCTCCTATACCGAACACTCTGAAAAGGACGTACAAAGCATTCTAAAAAAATCGCTGGATGCTTTTGGAACATGGCGTAACGTACCAATCCCGGAGCGAGGCCAATTGATGCGAAATGCCGCTGACCTGCTCAGGAAGAACACGGACCAATATGCCCGTACCATGACCCTTGAAATGGGGAAGCCGATCGGTGAGTCCAAAGCGGAAATAAATAAGTGCGCCTGGGTGTGTGAGTTTTATGCCGAAAACGCGGCACGTTTCCTGGCGGATGAGATTATTGAAAGTGATGCTGACGAGAGTTTTGTAAGTCATGATCCAATCGGGCCGGTGCTGGCCATCATGCCCTGGAATTTTCCATTCTGGCAGGTATTTCGTTTTACAGCCCCGGCACTGATGGCGGGAAATACCGCCTTGTTAAAACATGCTCCCAATGTGTTCGGCTGTGCCACGCATATTGAAGAATTGTTGCAGGAGGCTGGTTTCCCGGATGGCGTTTTCCAAAACCTTTTTGTCCATCATGACAGAACGGAACAGATCATAGCCAGCGACATCGTGCAGGCGGTGACCCTAACCGGTAGCGAACGGGCAGGCCGGGCTGTGGGCAGCCTGGCGGGCAAGTACTTAAAAAAATCGGTGCTTGAGCTGGGTGGTAACAACGCCTTCATCGTCTGAGAAGATGCCGACATGAAACAGGCAGTGCAAACCGGGGTGACGGCCAGAATGCTAAACAGTGGCCAGAGTTGTATTGCCGCTAAACGATTTATACTGGTCGGGGAAGCCTATGACAAATTTGTCCCGTATTTTTTAGAGCAAATAACGTCTCTAAAGAAGGGAGATCCTATGGATGAATCAACAGAACTGGGACCTCTGGCCCGGAAGGACCTGGCCGATCAGCTTCAGGAACAGGTCACAAAGTCACTTGATCAGGGGGCTGAGCTGTTGACCGGGGGCGGCCAGCAGGAAGCATTTCATGAACCGACAGTATTGTCCAATGTACGGCCGGGGATGCCGGCTTTTGACGAGGAGACATTCGGTCCGCTTGCTGCTATTATCAAAGCGAAAGATGAAGAAGAGGCATTTGAGCTGGCATCCCAGTCCAGGTATGGCCTCGGAACTACGCTCTTTACTAC
>JAWVZC010000366.1:0-4363 GCA_033722415.1 Balneolaceae bacterium
GCCCTGTTACTCTCATCCGGCTCGATCAACCAAATGCTCGTGCGGGCATTCTATCTCAACAAGTTCGAAGAGCACCGAAGCCGCCAGGCGGAGGAGATCCGGCAGACCACCATTGCCCTGGAAGAGTCCAGGCAGCAGCTGACGGAAGCGCGTGAAAAAAATGAAGCTATTTTGTCGGAAATCCGTCGCGGTAAAAAGAAACTGGCAGAGAAAAGAGATCAACAAGCCCAAAATGTAAAGCTGCTGCGGCAGGATCGCGAGCAGATCGAGGAGCAGCTGGCGGAAGTCAAACAGCAGAAGGACGAACTCGACAGTACCCTTACCTCTCTGATTATGGAAGAGGAGCGGGTCCGCAAGGCAATGGAGGAGCGGATCCGAAAGCTCGAAGAGGAGCGGCAGCGAAAACTGACGGCCGCCAAATCGATCGAAAACGAGACGGAACGTGCCCGGGAAATGGCCAAATACTCCGAACCGATCCGTCGTGAAGATTATATCACCGAAGAGCGACTCCATTCCCTGGAACAATCGTTTGCCAACCAGAAGGGCCAACTGCGGTGGCCGGTCGAAAGCAGCACAATTTCGGAGCATTTCGGACGGCGTCGACACCCGGTATATGGCACCGTAACCGAAAACCTGGGGGTTGAAATCGTCACCAAGCCGCGCGATGCCGTCCGGGTGGTCCATGACGGCTACGTGGTGGCCGTTCAGCCGCTCCCGGGATACGGGGATGTGGTCGTCGTAAAACACGGGAAATATATTACGGCATACGGAAACCTGAGCCAGGTCATGGTCCGCAAAAATACCGTGCTGAATGCCGGTGACATGATCGGCCTCTCCGGTGATGAAAATTCGGCTCGCGGGGAATCGGTCTTTTTTATGGTCAGGGAAGGCAACAACAACCTCAACCCGGAGGCCTGGCTGGCCAACAAATAGCAAGCACCTGCATTCAGGAAACCGGGAATCCGCTTGCAGATGCCGGCTTTACTGCCGGATTACAAGAGACCTTTGAAATAGTTCCTTACCCCCCCTAGTGCAAACAGGATGGGTTTGGGGAGGTCCGGGCGCCGGGATTTCAAAGACCTCATAATATTACTTTTTAACAGGATTTCACCCCATGAAAAGCTGGTATCGAACGTTTGCCTATGTGACCGCATCCATTGTTTTCGGCCTGCTCTTCATCATTCTGACGAACAGCTTTTTCGGATATGTCAATAATCCCGGCTGGGTGGGATATGTTTCGCTGTTTGCATATGGCCTGGTGTTCGTCAACCTCAGCTTCGGCATGAATCGCCGGTACATAAAAAAGCGCCCGGATCCCGCATCACCCGCCGGGTATGTCATGGCCACACTGCTGGTGACCCCGACACTGGTCTGGATCTACACCAAGCAGACGGCACTCGCCGAAAGCCGGATGGTATTTACCCTAACCATTGTGTTTGCCACCTACCTCGGTGCCTACTACGGGATCAAAACCGGCACACGAAAACGGGCAGACTACCTGCGTAAGATGCGGGAGGAGCAGGGGAACCTGCCCGATGACCTCAAGCGCCTTCACGATGACTTGAGCAAGAACTAGGCAGCCGTGGCACCTGTTCGTAACTGTGACATGTATACCCGGGTGAGATAAATTCATATCAGCTTCCGTTTGCCTGCAGGCCACCCACCTCTAGCCTGTATTTCTTACCAGGAAATAGGTTCTTCAGCAAGGTAACGTGGTAATTACGAGCGAAACGTATATGGATACGTCGAGCGGGTGATTTCCATCTTGAACGCGGCAGACGGCACAATTACGCAGTCCACTACTCACTGGACTGCCATCTTCGAGAAAAAAGTCAATGGAACTCATTGAATATCGAAGCATTGCAAGAAATCTAACATAACGCGAGTTCTATTAGACTTACCGAAGATTACTGAATATAAGAAACGAAAAGTGGATGAGCGTTCTCAACTTCGGAACACAAACAGCGTGTACCAGCCTTCGAAATGACGCCGTTGGGTAATGTTCTGCCCTTTAACCAACCCGTTGGCGTCATCTCGACCGGAATCCCGCGGGTTTCGGGAGGGAGTGGAGAGATCTCATCCGTGATATGGAGGCATTGATCCGTAATAACTCTAACAATCAGTGCCTGGTTTTATTTCGAACTGACGTTAACATAATTCTCGAGAGAGATGCAGGCTAGCTCATGGAACGTGCTGAACCCGATTTTCTCACCAAGCAATCTATTTTCAGCAAGGAATAGTTGCCCAAACGTACATCGGTATGTTTAAAAAGGCGATTTACCCTTTAAAACTCCGCTGAGAGTAAAACTTCGCGGCAGGTTGCACCCCTGATAAAACCGTTTTTTCGTTGGATAATATAGCAAACATTTACGCCTTCAGGTTACAGGATTTTGTACTTGTGAACATAACGAACCTGCGTCTCCGGTGCGTTTGACCGAGGCGGCACACCAATCCACAGGCCGGAACGATACGAACAGATGTTTCGGGCTCCCCGAGTCCAGAAAATTCCGGCAGCTGATCCCGGTAACACTTTCTGGTGTGGTTAAGCAATAGGTTGGTTAGAGCCCTAAGCAGAACAATATCTGGGGATGTTCTGGTGACTGTTGCAGGTGCCCAATTCGGTAGCCACGAATGGATTCGGGATTTTGGTCATTCAAAAAATAAATACCCTTTCTTAGACAGTTTTCTGCTTTTTTGTACAACCATGCTCCCACATTGGCTTGCCGGGACCGGAAAAGACACAGGTTTTGGGCAGATTAGCCGAATTTCTTGCATTTATTTATCCCGTGAATACCTCTGATTTATTGGCAGCCGGTGAAATAATACGGGTGTGAGAAGGTCCAAAATACTCGTTAGAAATCCAGGTTAGAATGAATTCGGCTGAATATCTTTTTACATCATTCTTTCAGCATATTTATTATTGTTTTTACTGCATCCCAATCAAACCGGACCAGATTATGTTTAGATCTCCTGCTTGGACCACCCTTTTGATATTGACTCTTCTCGTTATACACGCTCCTGTTCTCAATGCCCAGCCAGACCGCATCACCGGCGAACCGTTTGCCACGCGATCGGAAGTAATTGCGAAAAACGGCATGGTGGCAACCAGTCAGCCCCTGGCGGTACAGGCGGGCCTGCAGATCCTCAAAAACGGCGGTAACGCTATTGACGCCGCCATTGCCACCAACGTGGTGCTGGGCGTGGTGGAACCGACCGGGAACGGCATCGGGGGCGACTTGTTCGCCATCATCTGGTCGGCCGAAGATCAGCGCCTGTTCGGGCTCAATGCCAGCGGACGTTCGCCACTCGGCCTGACCTTCCAGCAGATGCAGCGGGAACTCAACAAGCGGGACCGGGAGTCGATTCCCCCGTACGGTTTCCTGCCGATCTCGGTTCCGGGAGCGGTCGACGGCTGGTACCAGATGCACGATAAACTGGGCTCCATGCCGATGAAACAGATCTTGCAGCCCGCAATCCGGTATGCCGGGGAAGGGTTCCCGGTCAGCGAACTGATCGCTTTTTACTGGGATATTGGCGCCCGGATACACAGCGACCGCCCGGGCGGGTTCCGGGATGAGATGACCATCAACGGCCGCGGGCCGAAAAAAGGGGAGATTATGACCCGGCCCAGACTTGCCAACACGCTGGAAATACTGGCCGAAAAGGGGCGTGATGCATTTTATGAGGGAGAAATCGCCGAACGCATCGACACCTTCATGCGAAATAACGGCGGGTATCTCCGAAAACGTGATTTCGAGGAGCATACGTCGGAATGGGTGGAACCGGTCTCAGTCAACTACCGGGGGTATGATGTCTATGAACTGCCCCCGAACGGACAGGGCATCGCCGCCCTGCAGATGCTCCAGATCCTGGAGGGTTACGACCTTCAGGCGATGGGATACGGAAGCGAGGAGGCCCTGCACTACATGGTAGAGGCCAAAAAACTGGCTTTCGAGGATCGTGCCAAGTTTTACGCG
This sequence comes from Balneolaceae bacterium, assembly GCA_033722415.1. GTDB lineage: Bacteria > Bacteroidota > Rhodothermia > Balneolales > Balneolaceae > JAMQKA01. Next base: position 3,978 of record JAWVZC010000366.1, read on the forward strand.
GATCCCGCCTTCGGGGAAATGCCGGTGCAGGAGCTGATCTCAAAAGAATATGCCGAAAAGCGGCGTGCTGCAATTGATGAACACTCCGCCAACACGGTGAAGCCGGGTATGAGTATCCTTGAGGACGGCGATACCATCTATCTGACCACCGCCGATTCCAACGGCAACATGGTCTCCCTGATACAGAGCAACTTTCGCGGCATGGGCTCCGGAATTGTGGCCCCCGGTACGGGATTTGTATTCCAGGACCGGGGTCAACTGTTCTCAATGGATCCGGAACACGCCAACGTCTATGAACCCGGCAAACGGCCGTTTCACACCATCATTCCCGCCTTCGTGATGAAAGACGGGCAGCCGTTCATGAGTTTCGGGGTGATGGGAGGACC
>JAWVZC010000367.1:0-4354 GCA_033722415.1 Balneolaceae bacterium
ACCTGCAACCTGCAACCTGCAACCTGCAACCTGCAACCTGCAACCTGCAACCTGCAACCTGCAACCTGCAACCTGCAACCTGCAACCTGCAACCTGCAACCTGCAACCTGCCCGATCATTCCCCTTTATCCACAGGTAAATTCATCGTACCTTTCGGCCTGATATTAATCCACGGGCAATTAAAATTATTACAGATATGAGTTTTATTGACGAAGTTATTGGCAGGCAGATTCTTGACTCCCGGGGCAACCCGACAGTGGAAGTGGAGGTGGTGCTAAACTCGGGCGTTATGGGAAGAGCGGCCGTCCCTTCCGGGGCCTCAACCGGTGAGTTTGAAGCGATTGAGCTGCGTGATGAGGATGAGCACCGTTACCTCGGTAAAGGTGTCACCAAAGCGGTGGAGAATGTAAATGATATCATCAGCGATGAGCTGTTTGGTTTTGAAGTATTTAACCAGGTGGATATTGATAACACGCTGCTGGAGCTCGACGGCACTGGCAACAAGGGCAAGCTGGGAGCCAATGCGATTCTTGGGGTATCCCTGGCAACTGCACGCGCCGCCGCCAACGCCCTGAACCTGCCGCTCTGGCGCTATATCGGCGGGGTCAACGCCAAGGTGCTGCCTCTGCCGATGATGAATATTATTAACGGCGGTTCGCATGCCGACAATAACGTGGACCTGCAGGAATTTATGATTATGCCGGGCGGTGCGGAGACGTTCTCCGAAGCGGTTCGGATGGGAGCCGAAGTATTTCACCACCTAAAGAAAGTACTGGGCGGCAAGGGCTACAGCACCGCCGTGGGAGATGAGGGCGGATTTGCCCCCGACCTAAAATCGAACGAAGAAGCCGTGGAGGTGATCCTGGAAGCTATTGAAAAGGCCGGGTACGAACCGGGCGATGATGTGGTGATTGCACTGGATCCGGCGACATCGGAATTTTACAACGAGGAGAAGGGCGTGTACGAATTCCGCTGGAGCGACGGCAGTGAACGCGATACGGCTGAGATGGTTGCATTCTGGAGCGATTGGGTGGACAAATACCCGATCGTCTCCATCGAGGACGCGATGGCCGAGGATGACTGGGAAGCCTGGAAACAGCTTACCGATGCCGTGGGCCACAAGGTGCAGCTGGTGGGTGATGACCTGTTTGTTACCAACACCGAGCGGCTGGCCAGGGGAATCAAGGAGGGGGTTGCAAACTCAATCCTGATAAAAGTAAACCAGATCGGGACACTTACCGAAACCCTGGATGCCATTGAGATGGCCCACAAAAATGACTACACGGCCGTGGTCTCCCACCGCTCCGGCGAAACCGAGGATACCACCATCGCGGATCTGGCCGTTGCCACCAATGCCGGGCAGATTAAAACCGGTTCCATGAGCCGAACCGACCGGGTCGCCAAGTACAACCAACTGCTTCGTATTGAGGAGCAGCTGGGCGAAAACGCGATATTCCCCGGTATGGACGCTTTTGGACTGTAAAGCGCACTGATCCCCGGTAGAGTGCCAGTCGCACATACCACGATATACAGTATTACCCATCGGGTGGTTGTATGGACTCCCGGTGGGTTTTTTATGGGAAATCGATGAAACCCGGTTACTCGGTGAGAACTGCGGACCGGCACATTCAGGTCCCAATCCACCGGCATCTGCTGCCGCAACGGACAGCAGCGGGGGGGGGATCTAAAATCAGGATCATGGAAACCCAATCATGACTTCTGCCAGATTTTAGGATATCGCCGGATTATTTGTACCATACCCCCATGCAGATTACCAGGCTGAAATTGCAGAATTTCCGTAACCACATCGATACCGAGGTGGAGTGGGTGCCCCATTTGAACATCATTACCGGTCCCAACGGCGCCGGGAAGACCAACCTGATCGATGCGATACACTACCTCTGCATGAGCCGCAGTTTTGTGGCCGGCAGCGATCGCTACGTGGTGAACCAGGAGGCCACTTTTTTTATGATCAAGGGGCATTTTGAGGGTAATATTCGCTCCAGCTTTGATGTGGGATGCTCCTACTCCGGCGGCGAAGGCAAAAAAATCTTTGTCAACGACAGCCCGCTGGACCGCCTGTCGGATCTCATTGGAATGGTGCCGGTGGTGGTGCTGCAACCGGAAGACAAGAAACTGACAAGCGAAGGGCCCGCCGAGCGGCGCTCGTTTATCGACTCCTTTATCAGTCAGATTTCCCCGCGCTACCTGCATGACCTGATGGATTTCCGAAAGGTGCGGAAACAGCGCAACAGGCTGCTGCAGGAATTTCGGGGCGGCCGGGAGGTGCTGATTTCCCACCTGGAGCCCTGGAACGTGCAGCTCGTGGAACACGGGGCACGAATTGTGGCCCGGCGAACCGAGGTGCTGAACCAGTTCCAGGCTTACCTGGCCAAGGAATACGAGATGATATCCGGGATGGAGCACCGTCCCGGACTGGAATACCAAACGTTCTGCGAGCCGTCGGAATCCCCGGAGGTGATCGAGGAGCGCTACCGGCAGAAACTGCAGGAGAAACAGGATCATGAAATAGAACGCGAGGTGACCATTGTGGGCCCCCACCGCGACGAGATCGTGTTCTACCTGAACGATTTTGAGCTCCGGAAGTTCGGCTCACAGGGTCAGCATCGGCTTTTCGCCCTTGCCCTGAAGCTGGCTCAGCTGTTCTATTTTTCCGATGAACTGGATGATCTGCCGATCTTTCTGTTGGATGATGTGTTCGGCGACCTGGATACGCAACGCACAGAAGTGTTGCTGAATGCCCTGGAGGATCACGTCGGGCAGACCTTTATCACCTCCGCCAACCCGGTCCCCTTCGATGATTATGTGACCTTTGACGGCGAAAAGAACAGGAAATATGCCGTCGAAGAGGGAACCGTAACCATTGTTGAATAATGCTTACATTACCGGATCATGACATGTTTATCGGTGCTGGGGGAGGATGGAACGCCGTTACCCTGAACCACGCTGTTGAACCTGTTGCACTATCGCTGCCGAACCCTGATGTAACAAAGATAAAAAGCAACATGGCCCGATTTGGACGAAAACAACCGAAGCCGCTTAAAGACCTGTTAAAGAATTTCCTGGATGATTATCCCCACAAGGATAAACTCAAAAGGGGGATGATACTCTCAATCTGGGAAAAATCGGTAGGCCCGAAAATTGCCGAAAAAACCGATAATATCTATTTCCGTGACGGGAAACTGATCATCCACGTGCAGGACCCGGCCTGGCGCCATGAAATACACATGCAGCGATTCCAGATTCAGAAAAGGCTGAATCGTGAAGTGGAGGACAAGATTGTTAAGGAGATTGTCGTTCGTTCATAATCGATACTGTGTATGCTATCTGTTGACAACTGTTGAACAAAGATGCTTTTTGAGTGACTAGCTATGGATATTTCAAAAGTAAAAGAACGGTTGTGGTCTTTCTGGGACAACCTGTTGAAACGGGTTGACGAGGAAGGAACCAAGGGATACTCCCGCGAAAAAATCGTAGTGTTTGTCATCGCGCTCATCCTGGCCCTCTGCATGTGGTTTCTGGTGAATCTCAGCCGAGACTACGTGCTGAATGTGAATCTTCCCATCGACCTGGGCAATATGCCCGATGAGATGGCCCTGGCACGCGACCTGCCCGATTTTGCCACGGTAAGCGTGCAGGGTGAAGGCTGGAAACTCCTTAATCTTTATAACAACCCGCCCCGCATTTTTGTGGATGTGACCAACAGTCAGATCAACCTGTACGACCAGGTGCAGCAACAGATGAACGCGATGCCGGATATCGATGTGCAGAAGGTGCAGCCGCAGACGCTCAGCCTCGACCTGGAGGAAAAGAGCTCCAAACGGGTACCGGTACGCCCGCGAGTTCGGGTTGATTTCGAAGGCCAGTTCGATTTTGTGGGAGAGCCCGTGATTACCCCGGACAGTATCACCATTACGGGAGCCAGTTCCCTTGTCGGCGAAATCAGCTTTTGGCAGACCGATTCGGTAACTTTCAGCGATGTGCGCAGCGATATTTCTAGATCCGTGAGCCTGGAGCTCCCGCCGAAACTGCTTACCCTCTCCAGATCGTCTGTTCAATATTCCGCTGAAGTGGCGCAATATACGGAGGGTGAGGCGAGGGTGTTTATCCGGGCCCGCAACCTGCCGGTGGGTGAGAGCATCACCTTTAGTCCGTCGCACGTTACCGTACGCTACACGGTTCCGATCCAGGAGTATGCGGAGGTAGAGGATATAAATCCGTTTTCCGCGGTGGTTCCTTACAACGAGATCCGCAGGGACTCCACCGGGTTTGTCAGCCCGGTAATCGAAGTGTCAGCGCCCGAATTCCACATCAAAGTGGAGTCGAATCAACC
>JAWVZC010000368.1:0-4353 GCA_033722415.1 Balneolaceae bacterium
AAGAGATTGACAAGGATGATTTCTACCGGGGGGCCGTGGAGAAAGAGTCCCGGTCGTTGATGAATATCACGTTTCGGTTACCTTCCGAAGAGCTCGAACAGGAGTTTCTCTCCCAGGCGACCAAAAGCGACCTGTACGCCCTGAAGGGACATCGCAGCGTGGGAGGCATCCGGGCAAGTATCTACAACGCTTGCCCACAGGAAAGCGTCGACGCCCTTGTAAGTTTCATGCGCGAGTTTAGGGTTAAAAACGGATAGGGGCGGACCCGCCAGCGCGGGACTCAGATAACCCCGATAACCGTCAGAAAGTGATCGATGGTATTGGGAACAAAAATGATCAGATAGAGGATGCCCCAGATCGCTCCGGCCGTATGGGCCTCATGGTTTATCTTGCCGACTTCCTTTTTGCTTTCGTACAAGCTGTAGATCACATACAAAACCCCGAAAGCAATGGCGGGAATCGGAACCGGTACCAGAAACAGGTAGATGCTTTCCATGGGGAAGAGAAAAATAAAGGCGAACAGTACGCTGCCGACGGCTCCCGAAGCGCCGAGGGTGGCATAATTGGGATTTTCCCTGAATTTGATCACCGAAGGTATTCCTGAAATGATCAATCCCGACAGGTACAATCCCAAAAAAAACGGCGACCCGATCACCTGCTCCATGACGCGTCCGAAGAAATAGAGCGTAAACATGTTGACGAACAGGTGTGTGAAATTGGCGTGCAGAAATCCGGACGTGATCAGCTCATACCAGGTGTTCCGGCGAATCACCCGGTAGGGTTTCAAATACCCGATCTCGATCAATTTCTGGTTGCCGTAAAGTGCAAACAGCGAAACACCCGCATTGATCACAATCAGGTAAAAGGTAATCGATGAATAAAAGTCGTACTCCTGCATATTCAGAACTCGTTTAAATGAAGTAACGAAAATAGAGAAGTAGATGGTACTTAGCCAATGCCTATCCTGTTTCAGGACCAATAATTTGTTGCTTGCCTTCCGTCACATTGCTTATATTTTCGACTGCCAGAAAGCCGAAGTAGCTCAGTGGTAGAGCAACGCTCTCGTAAAGCGTAGGTCGTGAGTTCGAATCTCATCTTCGGCTCAGAATATATGGAGGATTTCCGTTGGATCACCGGTCAATTCCGAAGGCATCCCCTTTGAAGCACCCGGTCATTGGCTCAATGCCAACGAAATAACCCCAATGGTTGGCGGAGCCTGAATTCCGCCGGTACGATCCCATCCACGGTTACGGGTTCGATCCACCTCTGTTACGGGGCCGGACCTCTCTGCATGACTGATCCCGGGTAAAGCACAGCGTCTCAAGCATCGATCTTCGCGGTAGGACCGTACGAAAGAGATTGACAGGTTCGATCGGGATGGCGTTGGGTTATAATTTCACGACGAAATGTATCGCGACCGGTAACTGTTTATTAAATGTACCAAAAATTTAAATTTGCCGACCTATGTATAAGAATTTGGCTGAAGCGATTGAAAGTGCTAAGGAGAAGGGATATATCCACCTGTTTGAAGTGGGTGAAAACAGCCTGACCTGCAATGAGCTGGACCGGGAGTTCTCATCCGACAGCCTGCAAATCGCCGCATCCTTTCATTTTGACCGGGGGACCAATCCCGGAGACGACGCATCGCTTTACCTGATTGAGACGGACACCGGTGCTAAGGGGTATATCGTCACCGGTTACACGACCTATACCAATCGTACAAAAGCGGAATTTTTGGACAAGCTGCTTGGAGAAACGTAATCAGCGTCGTACACCCAAGACGACGTATCATAGAGTATTATGAACCGCTCGGAAGAGTTTCTGTTCGTATACGGCACACTCAGGCGATCGATCGGGCATCCAAGACGGGAGGTGCTGGACCGGCATGGAAAATTTGTGGGCAAAGCCCGGTTCCGGGGCCGACTCTATCTGGTGCGCGATTTCCCCGGGGCTGTCCCGTCCGATGACGAGGAGGACCGGGTTGCCGGCGAGCTCTACCGCCTGCGCGATCCGGCGACCGTATTGAAGCAGCTGGATCGATACGAGGGATACAATCCGAACAACCGAAAGGGAAGCCTGTTCGTGCGCTCGATGCATCCTGTTGAGCTCAGTAATAACGGAACGGGACGAGCAGTAGAGGCATGGATATACCTCTATAACAGGCCGGTCCGGCAGCTGCAGCAGATCCCGTCGGGCGATTTCCTCAAGTACCGTTCAAGCGATCAATCGTAGCTGTATCCTTCGGCTTCCTCCCCCTCGGATTTCACACCGAGCCCGAGAACCACCCGGTTCACAAAATTGAAATAGGAAATAACCAGCGTAGCATCCAGAATCGCGCGGTCGCCAAATCCCGCCGAACGGAGCCGCTCTACATAAACCCCCTTTCCGCTTTTTTCCGGTTCTGTAGTGAGGTGCCAGGCGTAGTCGCATAGCAACTCATCCTCCGCGGAAAGATCGGCATCGGAGTAGTTCCGCCTTAACCGTTTGAGGCGCTCCTCATTCTTCCAGTAGTGGTTCAAAGCTGTTCCGTGATGGAGCTGGCAATATTCACAGCGGTTTGCAACAGAGACGACGACCCCCAGCATCTCTCGCTGTGCCCGTTTCAGCGGCGACTTTCCGAACATTACCGTCAGGTACAGATCCATATGCTTTACTATTGATTCCGGATTCAGGCTCTGTATTTTGTGAACTTCGGCAAGTTTGCCCCTCTTCTCTACCAGGTCGTCGTATATCTCCCTGAGCCTGCCTTCCGCTTCCTCCCTGTCTATCACTTTTATATAGGCCATGCCATTCGTGCTGGATTATTAACCATTCCTGCGTTTACGATCCGTTCCGATCTCATCGCAATATAATAAATCGCTCATTCGGGTAGGGTGTCGGGAGGGTTGTATGCCGGTCGGGGTATTCAGATGTGCTCTCAGACAGATGGCCCGGTTGCGTGTGGCTGCGGCAAGATGTGAAAGCCGTTGTCCGTCTATCCGTAGACCTGCAGATTGTCCAAGGCCTCCAAGAGCACTTTGTACTCTTCCCTGCACTCGCTGCACCGGTCCAGATGATCTTTTACCAGCGGCAGCGCCTTTTCGGGCGACTTGCCACGGAGTTCCATTTCAATAAAGTCGTCCAGCTTGTCGAAACACTCGTCGCAGCCGATCTCCACATCCCGGGTGTTTTTAACCGCCCGGATCATCTTTTTTAAAATATTGATGTTTAACTTGCTCATAATACTAATACTTGCAAAACGTCCGTATATCTAGTAAAAGACGATATCTTCGTATTGATTCTTACCATATTATAAATGCGATATCTCGTCCAAAATCTTCTCCGGATCGAGTCCCTGTACTTCAAACTCGTTTTTAATCTTTTTACGGGCATCGTGTACCAGCTTGTAGAGGCTGTTTCGGTTGGTATCCATCTGTTCGGCTACCACCGTTATGGGCAGCCCGTGTATCATCAACAATGTGATGGCCCGCCGTTGCTTGTCTGTCAAAATATTGTCGATGATCGAATGAACTTTTTCAAGCATTAATTTCTGGGAGGTGACATGTTCGGGCGAAGGCTCATCGGCAGCAAACGTATCGGAAAATACCTCTCCCCCCTCTTCACCTTCCTGGTTCCCCGGATTTTTCAGGTCCTCGATCGAAATATCGTCCCACCGCTTTCTACGCAGTTCGGTTAATCCTTCACGAACGGCAATTTTCATGGCCCAGGTTACGAATTTGCTTTCTCCCCGAAAGGTATCCACGTTGTCCAGAATTTTAAGCAGGGCATCCTGGGTAACATCTTCAACAAACTGGTCTAGTTCGCGATCCACATATTTTGAAAGCGCCGGCTTGAGGCCCCGCACCAGGATTGAGCGCAATTCCTGAAGAGCCGCGTTATCCACGGTTCCGGACAGGTGTTCGACCCACTCCTCGTTTGAATAGTAGGACTTGCCTGAACTCTTCTTTTTTTCCTGCTTTTTTCTCTTAAACCATTTGAGCATGTGAAACTGGCTGACTTGTTAATAAAGACTGCAAGCTAATTTCGATCCCTGTCCTGACTTTTAGCCCAATAAAGAATTTTTGCCCGGCAAAGAATCATTTCAATGACTATACGCACCAAAAATATACAATCATTTGCGGCTGTGTGACAGAATAATTCTAATCCTCCATATCATCAAGAACAATTAGTCCCGTCAGCAATCCGGTCGTGTGTTGGACTAACATGATTTGTGGCCCGAGGCATTCCAGCCGTGGAGCAGAGCTTCAGTTCTGACGTGTCGATTCCCGGCGTTTACTCACCCTTGATCGATGCCTTTTACGGTATAGATTTTGATGGTAGGTCGCAATATATTTCTAACGGCATTAAACTATC